>CAYWRH010000060.1:0-22141 GCA_964460435.1 uncultured Desulfatiglans sp. | reverse complement strand
ATATCCTTTGAAGAGAGAAGGCACTATTACGCTGCCGGGACAATAGTGCGGACAGGAAACCCTGTCAGGTATATCTTTAAAGGAGGGGCAACGCGGGTTGGGGGTGAAAAGGATACCTTAACCATATTTGTAACAGGGGGGAGCCAGGGGGCTGTTGCGATAAACACCCTTTTCATTGATGCCCTTACTGTCATGAAGGATAAGGGGATATTGCCGGAGGTAATACATCACACGGGGTATGTGGACTTAGAAAGGGTAAAAAGGGAATATGAGAGGCGTGGATTAAAGGGGTTCATAACCCCTTTTATAGATAACATGAGGGATGCATATGAGCAGGCTGATATATTCATAGGAAGGGCCGGGGCAGGTACCATATTTGAACTGGCTTTAATGGGAAGGCCCTCTATCCTGATTCCTCTGCCGGGCTCAGCCAATAATCACCAGGAATCAAATGCAATGGCCCTGGTAAGGACCGGCGGCGCAGTTATGTTGAACCAGCAGGGCGCTGACGGGAATATGCTGGCAGAAAAGATAATAGGATTAAATAATGACAGGGGCTTATTAATCAAGATGGGTGAAAGTTGCAAAAGGCAGGCAAGGCCTGATGCAGCAAGGGATATTGTGGATGAGATGTGTACACTGATAGGCGGGAACCTGAAATAATTATGAAAACATTTGAAAAGACAAAACATATCCATTTTGTAGGGGTTGGAGGTATAGGCATGAGTGGAATTGCCGAACTCCTTCTTAATCTTGGATATAAAGTAAGCGGAAGCGATCTCAGGGAGTCAGCCGCATCCGCTAGGATTGCCAGACTCGGAGGCAGTGTATTTATAGGCCATGATGCGAAAAATATTGAAGGGGCTGACGTTGTTGTCTATTCATCCGCAGTATCTCCTGAAAATCCTGAAATAGTTGCAGCGGGAGAGAGGTATATACCTGTAATACAGAGGGCAGAGATGCTTGCCGAGCTGATGCGGCTCAAATACGGCGTTTCCGTTGCAGGCGCTCATGGCAAGACAACCACAACCTCAATGGTGGCCTCAATAGTAACAGCGGCTGGACTTGACCCCACTGTGCTTATAGGCGGAAGGCTTGATATATGGGGAGGCTCCAATGCCAAGCTTGGGCAGGGTGATATACTTGTCGCAGAATCAGACGAAAGTGATGGATCATTTATGATGCTTTCGCCCACTATTGCTGTTGTAACAAATATAGACCGTGAGCACATGGATCATTACGGCGACATGGATGCCCTGAGAGGTGCCTTTGTAAGTTTTATAAATAAGATCCCCTTTTACGGGGCAGCAATACTCTGTCTTGATAATGAGGAGATACAGAATATCATCCCGAGGCTTAAAAAACGCTATATCACCTACGGGCTTACCTCACAGGCTGATCTTCGTGCAAAGGATATCATAAGAAAGACATTCAGCTCTGATTTTGAGGTGATCAATAAAGGCGAAAGCCTGGGCCGCATGACAGCCGGCATGCCAGGGACACACAGTGTGCTTAATGCCCTTGCTGCTGTAGGTGTGGGGCTGGAACTGAATATAGACATTGAGCATATTAAAAAGGGGCTATCAGATCTTGGCGGGCTCGCCAGGAGGTTCCAGAAAAAGGGGGAGAAAAATAATATTATGGTGATAGACGACTACGGCCATCACCCGACAGAAATTATGGCTACCCTTGATGCGGCCAGAAATTCATGGCCCGAGAACAGGGTGATAGTCGTCTTTCAGCCCCACAGATACACAAGGACAAAGGAGCTCTATGACAGGTTTGTAATCAGCTTCAACCACTCTGATGTGCTTATTATTGAGCCTATTTATGCGGCCAGTGAAAGGCCGATAGAGGGGGTTGATTCTGAATGGCTGTATAAAGGCATAAGGGAGCATGGCCATAAGGAGGTGTATCTTGCTGAGAGTCATGACCATGCCCTCTCGCTGTTAAGGGAGATGGTAAAACCAGGTGACAGGATTATTACTCTGGGGGCCGGGGATGTCTATAAAGTGGGTGAGGGTCTGCTTGAGGCGATGAGATAATAAGGCAGTATCATGGATGATAAACAGAGGTCAGCGCTTCTTGATTTATTGAATGATTCTGTAATTTTTGATGCTGACATGGCCCCATACAGCACGCTCAGAACAGGAGGAAGGGCTGAGGCCTTATGTTTTATAAAAAATCTTTCTCTGCTTATGGCAGTTACGGGTTTCCTCTACAGGGAATCGATCGATTATATGGCCATAGGAAAGGGGAGCAACCTGCTTGTCACGGATCAGGGCATAAAGGGCGTTGTGCTTATTCTTAGGGGAGAACTCGCAAGGATAAGCGGCAGAAGCGGCAATCTCCTGACAGCAGGAGGAGGGGTATCAAACTGGGAGCTGATTAAATGCTGTATCAGAGAAGGTCTTTCAGGCATGGAATTTCTGGCGGGTGTCCCGGGTACCCTCGGGGGCGCTGTTATGATGAATGCAGGGGCATATGGTGAAGAGACAGGCTCCTATATAGAAAAGATCGGTATTGTAGATGAGGCAGGCAATGCAGAGGAGCTTTTAAGATCGAAAATATCATTTTCATACAGAAAGAGCTCGATAGGGGAAAAGTCGGTAATATACAGTGTTACACTGAAGTTAAAGGATGAAAATAGAGAGCTGATTAAGGAAAGGGTGGGAAAAAACCTGGGCATGCGCAGGGCAAGCCAGCCCCTTGATATGCCAAATTGCGGGTCAGTGTTTAAAAATCCGCCCGGTGAATATGCGGCAAGGCTCATTGAGGCAAGCGGGCTAAAGGGATTGAAAATAGGCGGCGCAATGATATCACCGAAGCATGCCAATTTTATTGTTAATACTGGCGGCGCAAAGGCATCCGATATCATTGCACTGATAGAGGCTGCAAAAAAAAGGGTAAAAGAAGATACAGGCATACTGCTTGAAACAGAGGTGAAGGTGGTTGGGCAATGAAAAAAAGGAGCATATTATCCAGACAGGCCGTTAGCAGAAGAAGGCCCAAGGACTACTCTGTATTCTTCAGGGCATTTAAGGCGATCTCAATAATGTCCCTCAAGATATTTGGCCTGTGTATGGTTGCAGTATCCATAAGTGTATTTTTTATCTACCTTTACCAGTATCTGATTACCTCTCCATATGTAAGGCTTGAGGAGGTAAGAATCACCGGGGTGGATGAAAAAACAAAGAGGGAGCTTATTGAGATATCGAATCTTGACAGTGAATTATGCCTGTTAACATTAGATCTCAGGGATATAAAAATGAAGATGGAAAGCCACCCCTGGATAAAAAGGGTTGAGCTTGAAAAGAGCTTTCCGAATCTTTTGCTGGTAAGGGCAGAAAGGGAGATCCCCTATGCGATTCTTGCGCTTGACAGGCTCTATTATTTGAACAGGGAGGGGTTGCCATTCAAGGAACTTACATACAGTGACAACAAGGATTTTCCGGTAATAACCGGGATAAATCCAAAGAGCGACAGGCGCGGCCACTATCTGAAAATTGCAGTGGAAATACTGTCGGCATTTGAAATGGAAAAGGGCGCATGGTCGAAGGATGAATTGAGTGAGTTGCATTTTGAAAATGGTGAAAGGGTTTCACTTTACTCCATATCAATGCCTCTTGTGCTGAAGATGGGGTGCAGTGAGTTTGATGAAAAAAAGATAGAACTGAAGAAGATACTGGGTCATCTTAAAGAGACAGGCCGGATAGAGATGGTAAAGGCTATAGACCTGAATTATACAAGGGGCGCCGTAGTATCATTCAGGGATGCAGGTTAACATATAACAGGAATTAATAGAATGCCGGGAAAGATAATAGTAGGTCTGGACATAGGGACAACAAAGATATGTGCTGTTGTCGGTGAGATTGTCAATGATGCAATTGAGATAATAGGTGTGGGCACCCATCCCTCTGAGGGGTTGAGAAAGGGTGTTGTAATCAATATAGAAAAGACCGTGCAATCCATCAAGGAGGCCATAGAAGAGGCTGAGACTATGGCCGGGTGTGAAATCAGCTCTGTGTATGCAGGGATAGCCGGAGGGCATATAAAGGGTTTTAACAGTCACGGGGTAATAGCCTTAAAGGAGCGCGAGGTTACAAAAAAGGATATTGAAAGGGTCATAGAGGCTGCAAGCGCTGTCGCAATACCAATGGACAGGGAGGTAATTCATGTCCTTGAACAGGAGTTTATTGTTGATGAGCAGGATGGCATCATGGATCCCCTTGGCATGTCAGGCGTCAGGATGGAGGCAAAGATACATATTGTGACAGGCGCAGTCACATCCGCCCAGAATATCATCAAATGCGCCAACAGGGCGGGTCTGGATGTCCATGATATAGTCCTGCAATCAATAGCTTCGAGTGAAGCAGTGCTGACAAATGAAGAGCGCAACCTGGGCACAGCCCTTATTGACTTTGGGGGGGGCACCACAGATATGGCCGTTTTTTCAAGGGGCTCAATAAAGCATACCTCGGTGCTTGCCCTTGGCGGTGACAACCTGACATATGATATTTCAATAGGCATCAGGACACCTACAGTTGAAGCCGAAAAGATAAAGATGAAATACGGATGTGCGCTTACCTCCATGATCGGGAGCGATGAGATCATTGAGGTTCCGGGTGTGGGAGGCCGCGGCCCCAGGACGCTCCCACGGCAGTTTCTTGGCGAGATACTTGAGCCAAGGCTGGAAGAGATATTTTCACTTATACAGAATGAACTTATAAGGTCCGGGTTTGATGATTCAATCAACTCTGGTGTTGTTATAACAGGCGGTTCATCAGAGCTTCAGGGCGTGACAGAACTGGCTGAGCAGATATTCAATGTGCCATGCAGGATAGGCTATCCTGACAAGGTGGGCGGACTGGTTGAGGTGGTAAACAAGCCTATGTATGCTACGGCTGTGGGGCTTGTTCTTTACGGGGCAAAACAGACAAGCAGCAATAAGAAATTCAGGATCAGAGATACAAATATTTTTGCGAAGGTTGTGGATCGAATGAAGAAGTGGTTCAAGGATGTAATCTAAAAGAGAGTGAATTATGCAGCAAAGTGAAGTTTGGTGGCATAGTTATAGTAACGGCCAGTTGAGGCCAACAATAAGGAGGGACACTATGAGATTTGAATTTGTTGACAAAAAGGAAACATATGATGCCAAAATCAAGGTAATCGGCATCGGTGGCGGCGGCGGAAATGCAATAAACAACATGATATCCTCACAGCTGAAGGGCGTTGACTTTATTGCAGCCAATACTGACAGCCAGGACCTTGAGAGGTCCCTTTGCCCGAACAGGCTCCAGCTCGGGGCCAGCATTACAAGGGGGCTTGGGGCAGGTGCTGACCCTGAGATCGGGAAACAGGCAGCTGAAGAGAGCATCAATGAGATCAGGGAATGGGTCAGCGGCGCAGACATGATATTTATCACCGCAGGCATGGGTGGCGGCACAGGCACTGGCGCAGCCCCTGTAATCGCAAGGGAATGCAAGGAGAGCGGCGCCCTTACAGTGGCTGTTGTCACAAAACCATTCAAGTTTGAAGGTGACAAAAGGATGAACCGCGCCCTGATGGGCATTGATAAACTCAAGAAGGATGTGGATACCCTTATCATTATCCCCAATGAAAGGCTTAAGGCGATAGGCGAAAAGGGTGCGATGTTCAAAGACCTGATTGCCAAGGCGGACGAAGTCCTTTTGAACGCTGTAAAGGGCATATCGGATCTTATTATGAGTAACGGCTTCATTAACCTTGATTTTGCCGATGTGAAAAAGGTGATGTCCGAGATGGGCACCGCGATAATGGGCACGGGCAGGGCAAGGGGAGAAAACCGTGCATCCGAGGCTGCACAGCAGGCTATCAACAGCCCGCTCCTTGAAGACATTTCAGTGAGCGGCGCAAAGGGCCTTTTGATGAATATAACAGCGCCGCCTGATATCACAATGGAGGAGATAGACCTGGCAAGCAATTATATCAAGGGAGAGGTGGCTGATGATGCTGAGATAGTCTGGGGCATTGTATTTGATGAAGATATGGGTGATGAGGTGCAGATCACGGTTATTGCCACCGGAATTGACAGGGATTCATATAAAAAGGTGGTAAGACTGGGAACCATGGGCGGAATGGGGGCTGTAAGAGACCTTACGCCTGAAGAGGCAAAGGATAACTGGACTGTGAAGGTGAACGGGGAAGAGATAGATGAATATGACATCCCTGCATTCCAGAGAAAGGTTGTTTCTGAGGAGAAGGCAGCTATAAAGCAGGAGGAGGAGCCTGTTATGCCGCACAAAAAGGGGATATTTAAAAAGGTCTTTTTCAAGGATGACCTTGATTACCCTGCCTTTTTGAGGGTAAAGGCGGATTAAAAAAACAAGATGTCAGGTAGTTCTGCCCATTTAATAAATGGGAAACCTGCCCGCGAGCTGGGGACGATAAAAAAGGAGCCGGGTGGCAAGATTTCGATCGCCCTGGTTTACCCCAGCAGTTATTATGTGGGCATGTCAAACCTGGGTTTCCAGGTTGTTTACAGACTGTTAAATGATAGAGATGATGTCGTAGCAGAAAGGGCCTTCCTGCCTCTCGGAACGGAATTGTCCCTCCATCCGAGGGCAGGAAGAGACCTGATCTCTTTGGAATCAAGACTTCCTCTTTCGCGCTTTGACCTTATTGCCTTTTCAATCTCCTTTGAGAATGATTACCCGAACATACTTAAAATCCTTGACCTCGCAGGCGTCCCGGCAAGAAGTGTAGAGAGAGATGAATCATTTCCCCTTGTCATGGCAGGGGGTGTTACCACCTTTTTAAATCCGGAACCAATATCGGATTTTTTTGATTTTTTTCTGCTTGGTGAGGCAGAGGAAAACCTCGGTGCATTTATTGATCTGTTTAAGACTGTTATCCACAAGGGCAGTTCAAGGAGGGAGCTTCTTATTAATATGGCAAAGGGCATGGAGAGCATATATGTGCCGTCCCTTTATCATACGGAGTATAGCAGCAACGGTGTTATCGCCTCAAGAGCTCCTCTGATTGACGGGATTAGCCTGTCTATAAAATCTGTGACTGTTAAAGCTGAAAGCCTTGAGGTAAACAGGTCAGCCATAATCTCGGATCAAACCGAGTTTGCGGATAAGCTCCTTGTTGAACTCGGAAGGGGTTGCGGCAGATCATGCCGCTTCTGTGCGGCAGGGTTTGTGTACAGGCCCCCAAGATATCAGGATGAAAAAAGGATCATGGCTGCCATTGACGGGTCGCCATTTGGATGCAGCGAGATCGGGTTGCTATCCGCCTCTGTACTTGATACGCCCGGTATAACAAATATAGCTGAAAGGATACTGGCCTGCGGGAAAAGATTTTCTCTTTCATCTCTCAGGGCGGATCTCCTGAATGAAGAAATTTTAGAACTTCTCAAGAAAGCTGGACAGAAACATATTGCTATAGCCCCTGAGGCAGGATCTGAAAGACTCAGGAGGGTGATAAACAAGCACCTTACTCTGGAACAGATCACAGATGCTGTCCGTCTGATTGCAAGGGTTGGCAAGTTTTCCCTCCGGCTCTATTTTTTGATAGGGCTGCCAACAGAGACAATGGATGATGTTAGCGCTATCCATGATCTCGTAAAAAAGATAAAGCATGCTATGGTGACAGAGTCAAAGGCAAGGGGAGAGATCGGGCAGATACGCTTAAGTGTTAACTGCTTTGTGCCAAAACCCTTTACCCCTTTTCAGTGGTTTCCTATGGAAGATGTTGCCGGCCTCAAGGAAAAGCAGAGATTTTTGAAAAAGAGCCTTTCAAGGGAGGGTGGTGTAACAGTGACCTTTGATGTGCCAAAGTGGGCATATCTCCAGACCCTGTTATCAATGGGTGATAGAAGGGTAGGGGTGCTGCTGCAAAAAATAAATGAATATGATGGGGATTTAACAAAGGCATTCAGGGGCTCTGACCTTAATGCCGACTTCTTTGTACACAGGCCAAAAGATACTGATGAAATACTCCCCTGGGATTTTATCGATCATAGTATCAGCAAGGAGTTCCTTATCAAGGAATACAAACGCGCCCTTAAAGAAACCGAGTCGAATATATGCGACCCTGGTAATTGTAATAGATGCGGGGTGTGCGGAAACAAGCTTTAATGAGCATTAAATATGTCTGATGACAGCTTATAATTAATGTTATTTTGGGTGTCCTGATTAAACCTTGGTATAAATACAATAGTATACCTTGTTGGATAATGCTCAATGTTATTGAGAATTATTTTTCCTCCCCTCGCGGGAGGGATCAAGGGAGGGGGAGCAAAACTCTTTTGTAACAATTTTAAATCCTCTCGCAGCCACATTTTCCTGGATGGGCATGTAATGTGAGGGTGAAGATTGGTGGTTATGGAAACACTGTTTTAATCAAATACCTTTACCCCTCCCCCAACCCCTCCCGCAAGGGGAGTGGAATTTTGGATATGTTGCCCTTCCAAAAAAGGAGTGGAGTTAATTTATGTGTTTCCCTCTCTGTAAAGGGGGTGAGGTTTTAGAATGTGGATTTCCACACTACTTTCATCGGAGAGTTGGGTTAAAACGGTTTATGCTCGTCGCAGAAGTTGAGTAGAGTTTTTCCGGATTGAGGAATATTATTTAACTCTTTAAAAAGGAGACCTTCAGCAAGATGCGAAACCTTACAAAAACAGCCAGAACCCTCCGGCATAATTCCACAGATGCAGAAAGAAAACTCTGGTCATATATCAGGGCGAAAAAGCTTGAAGGGTTCAAGTTCAGAAGGCAGCAGCCTATTGGAAATTACATAGTGGATTTTATATGCCTTGAAAAAAGGCTGATCATAGAACTTGATGGTGGGCAACACGCAATTGACAGAGAAAAGGATATTGAGAGAGACAGGTGGCTTAATAATGAAGGGTTCCATGTAATAAGGTTTTGGAATAATGATGTGCTTGATAATCATGAGGGGGTACTGTTGGGGATAATGAAATATTTATTGAACCCCTCTCCCTGCCCTCTCTCCCAAGGGGCGAGGGTTAAAGAAGAAGATACTCTCCCGCGAAGGTGTGAGGATTAAGGAAGAAGATTCTCTCCGGTGAAGAAGCGAGGGTTAAGGAAAGACATACTCTCACATGAGGAGAGAGAATTAAGTGGAAACATCCTCTCCTGCTAAGAGATATAATCAAGTAAGAAGACCCTCTCCTGCGAGGAGAGAGGAAAAGATGGGATATCATCTCCCTCAAATGGAGAGTAAAAGACTGATCAACAGCTTGAGTTAAACCATGAAAAATGGCATAACCTCATTCGCAATAAATCAGATGAGATAAACAGGAGAAATAAAATGGATGAAGAACTGAAAAAGAAGACACAGGAGACCGCTGCAAAACTTTTCAGCAAGGGGATCAAGATGGAGCCTCCATATAAACTCTGGAAGGAGTTTGACAGGGAGCTTGCTAATGATCTCTCTCTGCATATTACAGGCAGGCTTTACTCCCGAACCGTACTTACACTCCCTGAAAGACAGATGGCTGCATGCGCCATGCTGGCGGCCTTAAGGGCAACTGATGAGCTGAAGCTTCATATAAACGGGGCGCTCAATGTGGGGTGCGACCCGGCGAAACTGGCAGAGGTCTTTTTTCAGCTTTCCACATATGCGGGTATGCCCACTGTTAATGAGGCCCTTAATGCATATAAGGAGGTGCTTGTTGAGCGGGGTGAATGGCCCATTAAAAATTAATTTGACCTTTTAAAAGGTTGTCATTATACTCCTCGCTACTTAATTATCAGAGATTTAGCTTAATGTTTAACATTGAACTAAACCCAGGATGTTTCTGCCGGGCAGATGATAGAATCAATCCGGCACTCACTAACACCGGGGAAACCCGGGCGAAGAACGGCTTAAAGGAGGTATTAAGGAATTGGCAAAGGGAAAGGTAAAATGGTTTAACAACAAAAAAGGTTTTGGTTTTATTCAGCAGGAGGATGGGCCTGATCTTTTTGTGGATTGCTCTACAATAAAAAACCAGGGCTACAGATCCCTTGAAGAGGGTGAAGAGGTGACCTTTGATGTTGAAGATGGTGAAAAAGGTCCCAAGGCTGTTAATGTGAACAGGGTTTAGTCTTCAATAAAAAATACAAAGGGCATCAGGGTTATAAACCATGATGCCCTTTTTTTATTTTTTTATCTGGCTCTGTCTGTATTGATAATAGGCATCCCTGTATGCAACATAGGGATCAAGGGCCGATTTTTTAAGGTCTTCATACTCCCCTATTCTCAGGGATGTCTTGTTTACTGTTTCAAATGCCCTGATTGAGAGATCATACTTGGTTTTCAGATCAAGATAATTCATGGGCTCAAGAAATGCATCGCCTACAGAGCCTATTGCATCTGTAAGGCTTGATGGGCCCAGAATGGGAAGGTTGAGGAAAAACCCGTGACCTATCCCGTATGAGCCAAAAGTCTGTCCAAGGTCTTCATCATACTCCGGCATATCAAACTGTTTGGCGGCCCTGTCCATGAAACCTGCAACACCTAATGTTGAATTGATCATGAATCTCCCGAATTCATACCCTGCCCCCTCAAACTTGCCCTGTAAAACACAGTTTACAAATCTTACCGGGAATGAGATGTTGTTGAAAAAGTTTTTCACCCCTCTTCTTGCGGGCTCAGGCACTACAGCGCTGTAACCCCTGGCAGCAGGTTTAAGCACCCAGAAGTACAGCTTGTCATTAAAATGGTAAAAGGCCCTGTTGATTGGTTCAAGTGGATCAGCAATAGACACATGCGCTTCATCAAGGTCATCCATCATTTCATCTTCTAAATAGGTGTCATCTTCCGAACCGGATATGGAGGTATCAGCCTGCGCAAGAGTAATTGAATGATTCATATTATCTAAAGGTGAAGCTCCAGCATTATCTGAACCGGAGCTGATGCTTCCTGATACAAGCACTGACATGATAGCAAGAGATAAAATGGCCGAATACTTATTCATAAGATATGCTCCTTTGCCTGGCGCCCCAGTTACGATTGTTCGTCCAGTTTTGTCTTTAGTCTTTTTAACAGCTCGTCATATCCCGATTTTGTCAGGATAGTGCTGAACTGGCTCCTGTAATTGCTGACAAGGCTTATTCCTTCGACAAAGACATCATATATAAACCACTTGTCGTCAGGTTTTATCACCCGGTATTCAATGGCAGCATCCTTCCCGCTGCTAAGGGTTAGCTTGGCCCCGACAACCCCGTATTTGCCATCAATCTTTTCGTTAAGAAAGATCATCTTTTCACCGGAGTAGTGCCTGGTTTTATCCATGTATGTGCGTTCAAGCAGCTGACCGAAATAAAAGATGAACTCCTTCTTCTGAGCCGGGCTGAGTGTTCCCCAGTGTCTGCCCAGGGCACGTTGAGAAAATGCTGACCAGTCAAAGACCTCATCCACTGTTTCACGTATCATCTTTGCCCTTTTTTCTGCCATTTCCGGGGCATCAAGATCATGGTTTGAGACAATTTCTATAAGTTTGTCTGTCGCTGCCCTGATGCGGTCTGTAGCCTCTCCCGCATTTATTGTAAGGCTGAAAAGCAGCAGTATGAAAATGGCAGTCAAAGGCCCTAAAGTTTTAATCTTCATGATTCCTCCTGAACTAACTATACCTTACCAAATACATAGTTGGAGATCAATTCTTCTATATCAACTGCGGGCACGGTTTCCCGGATGCGCTCGCCCTTTTTTAGTATGACCTCTGAGCCGCCCGGGGTTATGGAGAGATATTTTTCTCCGATAAGACCCCTGGTCTTTATGGCAGCTATTGCGTCTTCCTGTATCTTTACGGAATTGGGCAGCGTTATGACGATCTTTGCCTCATAGTTTTCCATTGTAATGGATTTGACTCTTCCAACCTGTATGCCTGCTATGATAACTGATGACCCGGTCTTTAAGCCGCCGGCATCATTGAAAACAGCATACAGTTCATAACCGTCGCTGCTGAACAGATCCTTTTTTGCAAGTTTGACAGACATAAACCCAAGGCAGACAAGCCCTGCAAGAACAAATATCCCTACTGTCAATTCAAGATCAAATTTTTTCATTTTATTCCCCTGATCTACCTTTATAGTCAATATATATTTTAATGACATCTAATCATGTCATTACTATTACCTGAAGCTTATTGGCCCTTCAGTGTCGCCTGATAAAAACTGCCTTACAAGCGGATTCTTTGATGTGATTATCTCTTCAGGTCTTCCCATCTCGATAATTACGCCTTCATGAAGCATCGCAACCTTGTTGACTATCCTGAATACGCGCGATAATTCATGCGTGATAATAATACCAGTAAAATGCATGCGGTTATGCATCTCTTCAATGAGGTTAAGTATCGCATGCCCTATGATAGGGTCAAGCCCTGTTGTGGGCTCGTCAAAGATCATTATCTCGGGCTCCCATACCAGCTCCCGTGCAAGCGCTGCCCTTTTCTGCATGCCCCCGCTCAACTGGGAAGGGTATTTGTTTTCAGCGCCGCTTAGCCCAACCTGATCAATAACATTGAGAACCTTTTTATCAATAATCGCTTTGTCAAGACGCCCCTTTTCCTTTAAAGGGAATGCGACATTATCATACACGGTCATAGACTCGAACAGGGCGCCCCCCTGAAACAGAAACCCGATCCTGCTCCGAAGGTCAGCCAGCGCCTTTTTTTTAAGCCTGTTGACCTCAAGCCCGTCAACAAAAACCTCGCCAATGTCCGGTTTTAGAAGGCCCACAACATGTTTTAAGATTACACTTTTGCCATACCCGCTCATGCCTATCAGAACAAGTATCTCTCCCTTTTCAACCTTAAATGAAACACCTTTGAGGACCTTGTGTCCGTTAAAGGATTTATGTATGTTATTCAGCTCGATCACTTTATTCCTTAAAATAGAAATGCGGTCATAAAATAGTTCCAGACAAGGATCATGACTGCTGCAAGCACAACCGCTCCTGTTGTTGATTTGCTGACCCCCTCGGCCCCGAACCCGGAGGAGCCGGTGTAATAGCCCATATAACATGAAACCCATGATATAATGATGCCAAAGCTCATGGATTTATATATCCCCTCCATAAGATGATCCACCCTCACATAGGTGTTTATCTCTCCGAAAAAGGTCGCATATTCAAGGCCTAATATCTCCACCCCGACAAGATACCCGCCCATGATCCCTATTGCGTCAAACATGACTGTAAGGAGAGGCAGTGATATGAAACCTGCGATTATATTGGGGGCAACCAGGTACCGAAATGGATTAAGCCCCATCATCTCTATTGCATCTATCTGGTTAGTGATGCGCATGATGCCTATTTCAGCAGTGAGTGCTGAGCCTGCCCTTGCTGTAACCATTAAACCGGTAAGCACAGGGGCCATCTCCTTCATTATGGAAAGGGCAACCATAGGGCCCAGAAATGCCTCTGAACCCAGGCGGCTTAATGTATTATACCCCTGAAGCGCTATTACCATGCCTGTAAAGGTGCCTATAAGGAGAACAACCAGTGTAGACTGTGCGCCGATGAAGCGTATCTGCCTTAGTATGCGGTCTATCTTGAACGGGGGCGTGAGTGAAAAATAGATGGCATATCCAAGAAAGGTGAATAACCTCCCCATCCTTGATAAGATGCCGATAGATTCACCGCCTATATATCGTACAACATCCATATAAAACCTTTTATAATAAAATTTCCGTCTTTTATCCCTTATCCATGAATGCGTCAACCCTGAAAATAAGAGAATCTGTATCTATCTCAGCCTCTACCCCCATTGGAAGAGGGCAGTTTCTGCTGCCGTGCCCTGCCGGGAAACCCCTGTAGACAGGATATTCATATAAAAAATTTTCCAGCAAAAGTTCATCTAATCTGCAGGCATCCCCGCAGTCCTGAAAATTTCCGGCAATTATACCCTTTATCCCTTTGAGTACCCCTGAAAGACTCAACTGTGTAAACATCCTGTCGATCCGGTAAAGGGGCTCGCCCCTCTCTTCAATAAAAAATATTGAACCTTCAAAGGAGGGCAGATAGGGTGTCCCGATCAGGGCGCAGATCATGCTCAGGTTGCCCCCCAGCAGCCTTCCCCTTGCCTTGCCTCCCTTAAGCACATTGCCTGAATCAAGGCTGTATTCTATATTTTCATCTTTAGACATCTGTTTTAAAAGCGCCTTTAAATATTCCTCCCGCCCTGCAATGCCCCTTAACATGGGTCCATGCCACACAGCCGTCCCTGTTAACTTATATATGGAAAGCAGAAGGGCGGTTATATCACTGTAACCAGCAAAAGGCTTTGGGTGTTCCCTTATGATGTCAAAATTTATACTGTCAAGCAGACGGGTTGTTCCATAGCCGCCGCGGGCACACAGGACAGCCTTTACATCATTATCAAGAAACATATCATGAAGGTCTGCCAGCCTGTCCGGGTCTCTCCCTGCAAGATACCCCTTTTTATCATACAGGTGGCTCCCTTTGATTACCCTGTACCCCTCTTCCTCTATTATCCGTATGGCAGGATAAATCTCATCCTCGGTCACAGGGCTTGCAGGGGCGATTATGCCTATTGCATCGCCATTTTTTATGTTTTTTAATAAAGGGATCAACAGTTTCTCTCATAAAGGAGTTTCAGCCCCTCAAGGGTCAGGTTCTCATCAATGAGGTCTATTGTAGCAGCCTCCTTTGCAATAAGGGGGGCAATGCCGCCTGTGGCAATAACCTTTGCCGTATGATTCATCTCTTTTTGGATACGCGTGACAATCCCGTCAACAAGGCCCGCATATCCATATATTATGCCCGCATTCATTGCGCTTACGGTGTTTTTGGCAATCACATTTTTTGGGGCAGAATAGATCTCTATCCGGGGGAGCTTCGATGTTCTGGAAAAGAGCGCTTCACTTGAGATAATTAGACCGGGGGATATTGCCCCTCCTATCCATTCACCCTCTTCTGTTATACAGTCAAATGTGGTTGCAGTGCCGAAATCTACAATTATGAGGCTGCATCTGTATTTTTCATATGCGGCAACAGAGTTAACTATCCTGTCTGCGCCAACCTCAGCGGGGTTGTCATATTTTATGGGCATGCCGGTTTTAAGCCCATGCCCCACTACCATAGGTCTGATATTGAAATATTTTTTAGAAAGCCCCTCCAGTGTACTTATCAGGGGCGGGACAACAGAAGAGATAATTATGCCGCTCACCCCATCCATTTTTATGCCTGAGGTCTGGAAAAGGCTGCATATCAGGATGCCAAGTTCATCAGCCGTGGTCTCCTTCTCTGTCCTGACACGCCAGTGCCCGATGATCCTTTCCTTATCAAAAAGGCCCATTACTATATTGGTATTTCCCACATCAATGCATAACAGCATAAATTATTGTCCACTCACTTCAAAATGTTATCTGGTAAATAAACTGTTTTATGATCCGTGGGCTCAAGGCTCAGGGCGCATGGCCCAGGGAATTAAAACGAAAATCAGGCTGAAAGGGCTTCCCCTGCCATTATTGCGTCAATAACCTTAATGGTCTCCTTTGCCATCCTGACATTATGAACCCTCACAATATGGGCGCCGTTAAGAATACCGGCTGCTACTGTTGCCATTGTGCCTGTATCCCTCTCTTCCGGGGTCTTATCAACTATTTTTCCTATAAAGGCCTTTCTGGATGAGCCCAGGAGCAGGGGTAATCCAAGGTCAGCGAGTTTACTGAAATCCCTTATAATCATAAGGTTGTGGTTATAACTTTTACCAAAGCCTATCCCCGGATCAAGTATGATCATCTCTTTTTTGATGCCCTTTTTAACTGCATGATCTACTGTCTCATTAAAGAATGAGATTATCTCTTCCATCAGGTCAATATACACAGGGTTATCCTGCATGTTTCCAGGTGTCCCCTTCATGTGCATGAGTATAACGGGAACGCCTGCCTCCTTAACCACAGATGCCATTTCAGGATCAAACCTTAGTGCGCTTATGTCATTTATTATTGAAGCCCCTGCTTTAACCGCGGCCTCTGCCACCTTTGCCTTGTAGGTATCTATGCTTATGGGTATCTTTATTATCCTGCTTAACTCCTCGATAACAGGTATTACCCTTTCCATCTCCTGCGGCAAGCTTACCTGTTCAGCATATGGCCTTGTTGATTCCCCGCCAATATCAATTATATCTGCCCCCTCAGCCACCATGTTGAGGGCCTGCTTAATGGCATGTTCCCTTGAATAATAGCGGCCGCCGTCTGAAAAGGAGTCAGGAGTAACATTGAGCACCCCCATAATCAGGCTCTTTCTGCCCATATTAAGGGAGTGTTTGCCCCAGTTCATGCAGAACTCTTTTCTTTTCATATTGCCCAACTATTGCTTTTCACCTTCAAATTCAAAGTTTTCAGCAGCTATACCCATGATCTCATCTATATCCTTTGCATCAAGGGTCTCTTTTTCAAGAAGGGCATTAGCGATTTTATGGAGCATATCTATATTGTCCTCAATAAGTTTACGGGTATTGCTGTATGCATCCATTACAATATCCTTTACCTCCTGGTCGATCCGCTGTGCTGTGAGTTCACTGTAATCCCTGTGCTGGGATATCTCCCTTCCCAGGAATATCTGCTCCTCCTTTTTGCCGTAGGTAAGCGGCCCCAGGTTATCGCTCATGCCATATTCACACACTATCTTTCTGGCCAGATCGGTTGCCCGTTCTATATCATTGCTGGCCCCGGTTGTTTTCATGTTGAGCACAAGCTCTTCTGCGATACGGCCACCCATTAGACTCCGTATGAAATTTATCAGGTACTCCTTTGGCTGTAGATGCTTTTCATCAACAGGCAGGTGCTGTGTTACGCCCAGCGCCCTGCCATGGGGTATAATAGACACCTTGTGAACAGGGTCTGTATGGGGAAGAAGCTTGCCCACAAGTGTGTGGCCTGCCTCATGATAGGCGATAATCTTCTTTTCCGCATCGCTTATGATCATGCTCCTTCGCTCTGTGCCCATGAGCACCTTATCCTTGGCATTTTCAAAGTCGATCATTTCAACCTTGTCTTTGCCGCGCCTTGCGCCCATAAGGGCCGCTTCATTGACCATATTTTCAAGATCTGCCCCTGTGAAGCCCGGTGTGCCCCTTGCAAGGACCTTTATATCAACGTCGTCTGCCAAGATTGTCTTTTTGGTGTGCACCTTGAGTATACCTTCACGGCCCCTGATATCCGGTGGAGGGACAACTACCTGGCGGTCAAACCTTCCGGGTCTTAGAAGCGCAGGGTCAAGCACATCAGGCCTGTTGGTTGCAGATATAAGGATAACCCCTTCATTTGATTCAAAACCATCCATCTCAACAAGCAACTGGTTAAGGGTCTGCTCCCTTTCATCATGTCCGCCCCCGAGGCCTGCGCCCCTGTGACGGCCAACCGCATCTATTTCATCTATGAAGATAATGCAGGGGGCATTCTTTTTGCCCTGCATAAAGAGGTCTCTAACCCTTGAAGCGCCCACGCCCACAAACATCTCCACAAAATCAGAGCCGCTTATGCTGAAGAATGGAACGCCGGCCTCGCCTGCAATAGCGCGCGCAAGCAGGGTTTTACCTGTGCCCGGTGAGCCGACAAGCAGAACCCCCTTTGGTATCCTGCCTCCAAGCCTTGTAAATTTTTTGGGTTCCCTTAAGAACTCTATAATCTCCTGAAGCTCTTCCTTGGCCTCATCTATGCCGGCAACATCCTCAAAGGTCACCTTTTCCTGTGAATCATTCATGAGCCTCGCCCGGCTTTTACCGAACGAAAGGGCCTTGCCGCCGCCTGACTGCATCTGGCGCATAAAGAATATCCACACGCCTATCAGAAGGAGCATTGGCGCCCATGAGAGGATAATCTGGAACCAGGGCGAGTCTTCTGGCGGTTTAGCGCTTACCTTTACACCCTTATCCATTAAAAGCCTGATAAGTTCAGGGTCATTCGGATTATATGTGTTGAATGCGACCTGCCCGGATATGCCTGTTATATTATTGCCTTTTATATCCACACTCTCGATTTTACCGCTTTCGACCATAGCGATAAAGTCACTGTAGGGAACCACTGTGCTGGTTGTATTCTGCTTTTTTAATATCTGGAACATAATGAAAATCATGAGAAAAATTACCAGCCAGAGTGCAAGATTTTTATATATCTGGTTCAATTGTAAACCTCCTGTTACTTTTTTGGGGTATAAGGCCGGGTATATGCATAGTCGCTCTGGTTATATCTCATTTTGAAGTTATTATTGCAGAATAGATACAGATTATATGCAGTAAAAACTTTATTAATAATATTAATGCCTCAATAACCCTGATAATCTCCGTGCGTTACTCTTATCAGCCTTTCTATCTTTTTCAGCATGACTTTTATATCACTATATTTTAGGTTTGTAAATTTAATATAAAAGGGGCCTATTTATTAGACAAAGGCTGATTGTTACGGGTAAAATTATGCACTTTTTATCCACTTTCAATAAAAAATTATTTTTAGACCATGAAACCAAGAAGCAGATGAAATATAAATAAGTAGTCCTGATATGGTTTGAGGTTACAGGTATAATTTCCCCGGGAATCTTATTTTCCGCATATTTTGTGTCCTAACCTTTCTTGCCAGTTGGATGTTTTAACTGATTCCATTTTATCCTCCTGCAATTCGTATAATTCCTTACTAAATAATTCTATTGTAAGTAGATTGCCTCGATAAGTTTTGAATAGTGAGACATGTGGTTTCATTAGAGCAGGGGAGAAAAAAGAGCAATCATAACTATGAAAGGCAGTAAACACGCTAAAGTTTTAAAACAAAAATATTAAATGATTTTTTACAACCTGGTTTGTTATTAATCAGAAATCCAACACCTCCTTTATGATATTTGCCATCAGTTCGATACTGTTCTTCATCGCAATTGCCTTTTTCTCTGTATAATCAACTGGCCAATTTACAGGATACCGAGTATCAATGTAGGCAGTATTTAGCAATTCACACCCCTTTCTGAGTGTCTCAAACTCGGGATTGTTTGAGGCGCAAACTGATAATAGTTTTAACAGATCATGTGTTTTTTCAAATTCAAGGTCATAGGCGATGATGTATGATTTCAGGTATTTCTCAGCAGCCTTATGAAAATGAAAACATATCTGGGCATAATATGGGTTGCCTTCCTGAAGGGTGCTCTTAGCAAAATAAAAATCTTCATCCGCCTTTTGTATCCATTCCTTAACAACTTAAAACTTATAAATAGAGGCATAATTAATATCCCGGCCACAAAACTAATCAAATATGATACAAAAAAACCGCCATCCTCTTATGCATCTGTTAACTGGATACAAAGAATTCAATTGACCATCTAATATTTCATATGTTAACGATAACATAACTTTTAGGCAGGGATTAATAAATTGGAAGAATTCGAAACTTTACTTCAAGGCTCTGCAAATGCGCACGGGCACCTCTGCCCCGGTCAGGTGGTGGGTGTGCGTATGGCCATGCTCGGTTGCAGGCTTATAGGGCTTGATAACCCCCAGAGGCTGGATCAGCTCAAAAAGCTTATTGTTTTTGTTGAGATGGACAGGTGCACAGCCGATGCGGTTGCATATGTAACAGGTGTAAAGCTTGGTAGGCGCTCCCTGAAATTTACCGATTACGGGATCATGGCAGCCACATTTTTAAACCTTGAGACAAATGAGGCATACAGGATTATCTCCACAGAAGAGAGCCGTAACTTGGCCTCAGAGTATGCCCCTGAGATAGAAAAGAAGGTTCCGCAACAGATTGCCGCATATAAACGCATGCCCGACAAGGTGTTATTCAGGGTGCAGAAGGTTAGGATACCCTGCATGGATAATGAAATGCCGGGGCCGACAAAAAAGAAGACCACCTGTGTACAGTGCGGGCAGGTAGTCCGGGACGGTAAAGAGGTGATAAAGGATAACAAACCCTATTGCAGGCCATGCGCTTTGGGTGCATATTTTACAGATCCTGTGGATGTAAATATTGATGAGATATGAAAAAAGGCACAAGGTTCAAGGTTAAAGGCGCAAGGCAAAGGCTTTTCCCTGTGTCTTGTGCCCTGCTTCTTGAACCTGTTGATTATTAGCTGATCATTATCTTTCTTGACATGATTCCCCATATAAATAATTATCACACCCATGAAATTTATAGCTGACCTTCACATACACTCCCGGTTTTCCCGCGCCACCTCAATGGCCCTTACCCCTGAGTCCCTTTCATTGTGGGGGCAGAAAAAGGGGATAGGGGTAATAGGCACAGGTGATTTCACACACCCTGAATGGGTGAAAGAGCTTAAAGAAAGGCTTGAGGAGGCGGATACCGGGCTTTACAGGCTCAAGCCCCAATTTGCTGGGCAGATCGAGGATCAGGTGCCTTTAAGCTGTGCCTCAGAACCCATGTTTATTCTTTCCGGGGAGATAAGCTGCATATACAAGAAAAATGGCAAGACAAGAAAGATACATCACCTTATATTGATGCCCGATTTTACGTCGGTTGAAAAATTCAACATGGCGCTTGAAAAGGTTGGAAATATCCTCTCTGACGGCAGGCCAATCTTAGGGCTTGATTCAAAGATAATATTAGAAATGGCGCTTGAGGCAAGCGACAGAGCATTTTTTATACCGGCCCATATATGGACACCATGGTTTTCACTCTTTGGCTCAAAATCGGGGTTTGATGTAATGGAAGAGTGTTTTGAAGACCTCACTCCACACATACACGCACTTGAGACAGGGCTTTCATCCGACCCTCCCATGAACCGGCTTCTGTCTGCCCTTGATAACTATACCCTTGTCTCAAACTCAGATGCCCATTCGCCTAATAAACTAGGGCGAGAGGCAAATATCTTTAATACAAACCCTGACTATGACAGTATGATAAGGGCCATGAAAGAGAAGGATGGATTCTTAGGCACGATAGAGTTTTACCCTGAAGAGGGAAAGTATCATATGGATGGCCACAGAAAGTGCAATGTGATGCTTCACCCCCATGATACTATCAAAAACAATGGCATGTGTCCTGCCTGCGGAAAGCCTGTTACAGTCGGTGTCTTTCATCGTGTTGCAGAGCTGTCCGATCGTGAAACGCCGAAACTCCCAAAACCATTTTACAGTCTCATACCCCTTAACGAGATATTGTCGGAGATACTTGATAGTGGCCCTGATACAAAGAGAGTTGTAACAGCCTATGATAAGCTCCTTAATGACCTGGGCCCTGAGCTTGATATCCTGCTTAACAGGGATATCAAGGAAATTGAAGCAGCAGGAGGGGTTCTTCTTGCAATGGCCATATCCCGGATGCGAAAGGGCGAGGTGATAAAACAGGAGGGCTATGACGGTGAATATGGTGTGATCCGTCTCTTTAAAGAATCTGAAAAACATGAACTCATAGGTCAGAAGAGGTTGTTTACACTAGAAAGGGCGGAAACGGAAAAACAACCTGATACTGACACAAAAAAGATAGCCAAGACAAAAAAAAAAGGGCTAAAGCAGGATGAACAAAAAAGATATGATGACCCACTGCTTTACCCATTAAATGAACTTCAACAAGAGGCTGTCTTGCATACCGGGACCCACCTCATAATAAATGCAGGGCCTGGCACCGGAAAGACATTAACCATTGCCCATAAGATCGTTAAGGAAACAGAACAGGGTGATATTGATCCTTCTCAGGTGCTTGTCCTTACCTTCACCAATAAAGCAGCGATCGAGATGAGGGAAAGGGTGGATGCCCTTATGCCCGGTATATCAAAAAAGGGTATGATCATCACCACCTTTCATGGTTTCTGCCTGAGTGTATTAAGGACGGATGGCAGCACACTGGGCATTTCTGCTGATTTTTCTGTCTGCACCGGGTCAGACTCAATGCTGATAGCTGATGAGGCGGGTCATGAGGCTGGGGCAGACCGGGAGAGCCTTACAAAATTTAAAAAGGCCATTTCAGAACTGAAGTTCATGTACGCCACAGATAAAGAACCTGGCCCCACCTTTACGGATATCATACCCCTGTTTGATAAATACAGAGAAAAACTTAAGGCCTATAACATGCTCGACTTTGATGACCTTGAGGCTGAAACATTAAGACTCTTCCGTCTGTACCCTGAGACAGCCTTGAAATATGCGGAAAGATATAAACGTATTTTTGTGGATGAGTATCAG
>CAYWRH010000059.1:0-22341 GCA_964460435.1 uncultured Desulfatiglans sp. | reverse complement strand
TGCATGATATTTTTATCTTAAAAGGTTTCATGGTGCGAGAGAGGGGATTTGACCCCCTACACCTTGCGGCACTGGATCCTAAGTCCAGCGCGTCTGCCAGTTCCGCCACTCTCGCATGGAGAGTCTATTTTCATCATAAATAAAAAAGAGTCAAGGTTTTTATAGATTAAGTTTCGTTCTGTATTCTTCGGTAAAGAGTTTTATAACTCCTTCATCCGCAAAGCTATAGTACCTGTTATTGCCTATAATAATATGATCCAGCACCTGCAGGGATAAAAGCAGGGATGCAAACACAAGGCTCCGTGTAAGGTTTCTGTCTTCTGTTGATGGCTGAGGGTCTCCTGACGGGTGGTTATGAACAAATACCATTGCAGCCGCATTACTGTTGAGTGCCAGTTTCATTATCTCTGCCGGATAAACAGCGCTTCCTGTGAGGCCGCCCTTAAAAAGATCCTGGTCAGAGATAAGCTCATTTTTCCTGTTAAGAAAAAGTACCTTGAACACCTCCCTCTTAAGGTCACGCATGGAGTGAAACAGGTATTCATAAACTGCCTTTGAAGAGTTAAAAAAGGCACTGTTTATGACCCTGTCCCTGAGATACCTGCCTGCCACCTCGTGAACCAGTTTAAGGTATAATACATTTTTAGTGCCAATGCCTTTTATATTCCTAAGTTCATCAAGGGGTGCTGATAATACCCCTGAAAGAGTGCCATAGAGCCTGAGAGCCTCCCTCGCCTCAAGTTTTACATCCTTCCTGGGGGTGCCAAGTGTAAGAAGAAACTCAATAACCTCCTCATCGGTAAATCTTTCGATTCCACCCTCTATGAACCGTTCCCTGAGTCTTTTCCTGTGGCCTTCACCCCGCGCCCGGATTTCTGTTTCTGACATAAAGAATTCCCCCTTTTTGGGTAATTATTTGAAAAAAAGACTAAAGAAAAACCTTATGCTATCCGATGTGTGGAAAGCGTTTGAATTTTAGGGAAAACAATATTGATTATAAATGCTTAATAATATGTAAAAATAAGTTAAATTTGTAAAATATTTTTATGATAAATTCAGATCAAATAATAACTGGTATTAATTTAATTGTTCTGCTATATTCCGTCGGCTTTTTAATGATGATCAGCATGGTAATGAATTTTTTACTTTACATCCATAAAAAAATCATTATTTTTTTTTCGATTTTTTTAACGGATAGTTCGTGCGGCTATCATCCTGTGAGTAATAGTAGAAGGAAGGTTTTAGTTTAATAATGATCTTAATAAATATTGCTGTTTCGTTAGCGGCTGTTTTTATATACCAGATAATTTTTACAGACAGCGCATATGCCTGGGGACCTGCGGTGCATACCGTTATCTCATGTTCTATACTTGATGGATTAAAATTTATCCTGCCTGATATTGCCTCTATCCTCAAACAGTTCCCACTTGAATATATATATGGTAACCTTGCTGCCGATTTTTTTATAGGCAAGGGGAGCAAAAGAAAAGAGGGCCATTCCCACAACTGGGAGACAGGCTTTGGCATACTGGGTGAGGCGGAAAATGAGAGAGAGGCAGCATATGCATATGGTTTTCTTTCACACCTTGCTGCTGATGTGGTGGCCCACAACTATTTTGTGCCTGATCTTATATACAGGTTTATCATGCTGAAAAAGCTTGGCCATTTTTATTCTGAGGCGGTTGCTGATAAATTTACAGGTTCATTTTATATCAAGATGGCAGCGGATGTGCTTTCAAGCAGTGAACTTGAGTGTGACAAGATGCTCAAGGCGGCAGTATTGGCAAACAGCGGCGGGCTCAAGGCAAAGAAACAGATATTCAAACAATCTGTAAAGGTCTCTGACTATCTTTATGGCTCTTCCCAGTTTTCATTTGTATGCAACCACTCTCCATATCAGATACCGGCAGCCTATATAGATATGATGATGAACCTCTCATTCAGGCTGGTTAAAGACCTTCTCTCTAACACAGGTTCATCAAAATGCCTCTCACATGACCCCATAGGTGAGGATAACATCAGGAAGGCAAGCAAGAATGGGCTGATCTCAAGGATTCGTAACACACGACAGCATGAAAGCAAATTTCCTGTTGACAAGGAGCTGCTTGAACTTGCATAAACATGCATGGGCAAAATCAGAAAACTTACACAGAATGTCGCAAACCAGATTGCTGCCGGTGAGGTTATAGATAGACCTGCATCTGTTGTTAGAGAACTTCTTGATAACAGTATAGACTCGGGCGCAGACAGGATCACCATTCGGATAGAGGATGGCGGGAGCGGTCTTATAAGGGTTAGTGATAATGGGGCAGGCATGGACAAGGATGACCTTCTCCTTGCTATAGAAAGACACGCCACAAGCAAGATATCGACAATCAGCGATATTTTTACAATAAAAACGCTAGGGTTCAGGGGTGAGGCACTTCCGAGCATATGTTCTGTTTCCAGGGTGGAAATAACCTCAAGGCCCAGTGATCAGATATCAGCATTCAGGCTAAATGTTCATGGCGGGATTATAGAATCCATTGAAGAGACAGGGGCGCCAGCAGGCACAACTGTTGATGTAAGGGACCTCTATTTTAATACCCCTGCCAGAAAAAAATTCATGAAAACAGAGAAGACAGAGACTGGCCTGATAATTGATACGGTTTCAAGAATAGCTTTGCCATTTAAAGATATCTATATAAAATTACTTGATAATTCTACTGGTAAGGCCATATTAAACCTCCCTTCATCTGATACTGAACTTAACAGGCTTACTGCACTCTTTGGTAAAGAGGCAGCCCACTCTTTTATGGATGCCCGTTTCGCACATACGAGGTTTTCTTTAAGGGCATATCTTGCGCCACCTGAGCTTTCAAGAACCCGTGGCGACCGCATGTTTGTTTATATAAATAACAGGAATATCAGGGATAAACTTGTAATGAGCGCCATAACAGGCGGCTATGGCCAGCGCCTCATGAAGGGGCGTTACCCGCAGGTGGCCCTCTTTATTGATATTGACCCTGCATTTGTGGATATCAATGTGCACCCGGCAAAACAGGAGGTGCGTTTTGAGGATGGGAGGCTCATTTACCAATCTATATCATCAACCATTGCAAAGGCGCTTGGAGACCAGATCAACCCCTTCAGGCCTTCAAGTGATGTTTATATTGAAAGGCCCACTCCTGTGTTAAGCACATCTGTTGAGGTTGATCAGGCGCAAAAAAAGGATGCGCCTGCCCCTGTTTATCATCAGGCAGAGAACAGTTTTAAAGAAACACTTGAGGTTAAGGATTGTATGCCTCAAACACAGCAGGGGCTCTTCAGCCATAAAAGGCCTGTTTATATAACTGAAGAAATTCATGGGCCAACTATACCGATAAGGGAAGAAAAAGCTGTTCAATACACCCCATACCCTGTTAAGCCGGAAATCAGGCCGGAAAACATAGATGAAAACCCGGTTGTGATAGGCCAGTTAAAGGGAACCTATCTTTTATTTGAAGAGAGGGATGGTCTCCTCATTATAGATCAGCATGCAGCCCATGAAAGGATAGTGTATGAAACCCTCAGGCTGAAATATGCAGCCAAAAAGATGGAGAGCCAGAATTTCCTTTTGCCTGTTGATATAGAGCTATCTAATAAGGATACAAGGATACTTGAAGAAAAACTTGAACAAATCAATAACCTCGGGTTTGAGATAGAGCACTTCGGCGGGAACAGCTTTTTAATCAGGGCAGTGCCCGCTATTCTAGTGAATTCTGACTGGCAGAATTTTCTTAAGGACCTTATACCTGTGCTTTCGGAAGAGGATGACCTTACCAATCCAGAGGCAATGGATAAACTCCTTACTGTTATGGCGTGTCATGGGGCAATAAGGGCAGGCCAGAGGATGACAGAAAGGGAAATAAATACCTTAATTACCCAGCTCCAGAGCATTAATCTGGCAACCAACTGTCCGCATGGCAGACCTGTCTATAAAAAGATCAGTTACACTGAACTTGAAAAGATGTTTAAGAGGATAGTGTAGTGTTCATCGGCGCGCCTTATACCAAGGGCTGCTGCAAAACAATCCGTTCAGGACTCTGGATGGATACTTTTTCGCCGCCTGTTTCATCTTCAAAGTGTGCGATCAGTGCATATTTGCCAGCGAAGGGGCTTTACAGTAAAACAGTGGTACAAAAAATATAATCAGACATATTATTAATAAAGATAATGCAAATATATCGCCATTATTGGTGTAAAAGGTCTTCTCATTATAGCCGGTGTAGATACTGCCTGTAATTATCTCATCTGTAAAGATATCGCCCTTTACAGTTACAATGCCTCTTGGATCAATGATTGCGCTTATACCGGTATTTGCGGAACGTATCATGGGCCTCCTGTTTTCAATTGCCCTGAATATGGAGATAAAAAGATGCTGAAATGGCGCCCCTGAGTAACCAAACCATGCATCATTTGTTATATTTATAAATATGGATGCCCCTTTACGCACCTGCTCTCGTGCCAGGTCAGGGAAGATCACCTCGTAGCAGATAAGTATCCCTGATGATATGTTGCCAAGCTTAAGAGGGTCAGTAGTTTCTCCCTTTGAGAATTCCCCTGCCGATGGCACAAGTCTGTAAACAAATGGAATCAGATCATGAAATGGCACATATTCCCCAAATGGCACAAGATGATTCTTGCTATATTGCCCCTTTACCTCACCGTCAGGTGATATATACCATGCGTTATTATAGTAGAGTATCCTTTCACCATCCCTTTTATATCCGGGGCTCCCAAAGACAAGATGAATATTGCCCTCCTTTGCAAGCTCGTAAATCCCTTCTGTAAGGGGGTTTTTATCCTGAAAAAAGAGGGGAACAGCGGTTTCAGGCCACACAACAATAACAGGAGAGGTTTTAAAACTTTTTTTTGTCATATCAGAGTATTTTATAATGGTTTTATCCTGAAAGCTTATATCCCATTTGACTGACTGGTCAATATTACCCTGGATAATGGCAACATTAGTCATGCTCTTTTCAGGTTTTATGATGCTGTATTGAGCAAGGGATATTTTTCCATAGTAAAAGGAGAGGGCTATAACCACAATTAACAGGATGGTTTCTGTTATCAGGAATCTGTTTTTTAAAATATACTTTCGCTGTTTTATGATCTCAAATATTGAGAGATTGACAGCTGCAATGATAAAGGATGGCCCATATACCCCTGTAATATCGGCTATTTGTATTAGCGAGGCCCTGCTGTACAGGCTGTGCCCCAGAAGCCCCCATGGAAACCCGGTAAGGAAAAAGGTTCTGACATATTCAAGGGACACCCATACGGAGGCAAAGAGGAATATCTTTATCCTGTTGTGACTTTTGATGGTTATCAATGCTGAGAAGGCGCCTGTAAAAAGTGAAAGATAGAGGGCCAAAAGCAGCAGGACAAAAATACTGGTGAATATATCCAGACCTCCATATTTAGCTAACACATTAATAATCCAGTATAGCAGGGTGACGTAATGAATTAGCCCTGTAATAAGGCCCAGCCTGAATGCCCTTCTAGGGGTCTCGTTATTGATGGATATCAAAAGGGGTAGTAAAGCAATCCAGATCAGCCAGTCTGTTTTAAGGGGCGGAAATGAGGCTGTTAACAGGAGGCCTGACACAGCTGCAGAGAGATATTTATTATCTGATATCCGGCTCATATCTTTAAAAATCCACTCAAGAATGGTGGCATGTAGTTTTTATGAAAAGAAAGGGGCATAGTATCAGGCAAAACGGCTGTCTGCTTCATCCTGATTATCACAGAAGGTAATAAGGGCCTTGTCTATCCTTCTTTCATCAGCTGATTTGATCTGAATCTTCAGGTTGTTATAGATAAGCTCCTCCCCCGCTTTAGGTATCTTGCCCATAATATGAATAATAAACCCACCAACAGATTCAAAATCACCATCAGGCAGTTTTATGTTAAATATCTCCTCCAGATCTTCAGCCCCGAGGCGTGCATCCACAAGTATGGTATGATCATCTATTCTGGTCATGAGCGGGTCCTCATGATCATGCTCATCCATTATTTCACCAACTATCTCTTCCAGAATATCCTCTATAGTTATAATGCCTTCTGTACCGCCATATTCATCGGTCACTACTGCCATATGATTTTTTTTGGTCTTGAGATCCCTCAAAAGGGTGCTGATCTTCTGGCTGCCCGGCACAAAAAAGGCCTTTCTCAGCATATCGGGTGTAATTTTTGTATCAGGAGGGCTGCCGAACAGTTTCAACAGATCCTTGGCATGGAGTATACCTATAATCTCATCTATATTCTCGCCGTAGATCGGTATTCTGGTGTGACCGCATGTGGTAATAAGATTGATAAGTTCGCCAAGTGTAGTATCAATAGGCGCTGAAATAAGATCGGTTCTGGGTATCATTATTGACAGGGCTGTAGTCTCTTTAAGCTCCAGTACACCGTGAACCATCTCCGATTCTTCATCAGTGATAAACCCCTTTGCCTGTCCTTCATCTATAAGATCATTGATCTCCTCAGTGAGGTCTGTGCCATTCTGAGGATGGTGCTTGTTCATGAAGGATAATATTTTATTTAGAATACTTCGGTTTGAATCTTCTTCCAAGGAACCCTTTTTCTCCCTGCTTAATAAATTTTTTAGCGGATAAATTAACATACAATTATTTAAAATGGTATGATTTTTTTTCACGATATTGACAATAAAAATTAAAAACACTAGTCTCCAGCAATATTTGTATTGCTGATACCTATTTAAGGCTAATTTGGATAACAGGCAGACAATTACCCGGAAATAATCGATTACTGTATTATTTTTCTTATAAGATATTCTCTTGACAATGATTTTTCTTATGATAAAAATACGTGATTATTTTTGATAAGTAAACATCATCTCTTTTTTTAATATAGAGTGATGATACAGGATTTTTATTGCCGCCTTTTTTTCAGCAAGGCGCAGATATAAAGTCATAAAATGAGTGCGGGCATAGCTCAGTTGGTAGAGTACAAGCTTCCCAAGCTTGGTGTCGCGGGTTCGAACCCCGTTGCCCGCTCCATATATGTCTTTTGAATCCTGATTCCCTTTTTGAGGTTGTTGGCCATTAAGGTTGATCTTCTTCGAATTGTGGGCACAATGTTTTGCAATATGCTGATAAGTTTTTTTTAAAACACAGGCATATTTGCTGAAGATAGAGTTCATGATTCTGAAGCGGGTCTCAAAACCCGCTTTTTTATTAGTTTTGGGGTAAAACAGAGAGTGACAGATATTTCCACTATAAGGGATCGGGTATTTGAGCTTATTGAACCGCTGCTTTATGACATGGGGTACGAACTGCTTGAGGTGGAATACCTTTCAAATTACGGGCGCTGGGTTTTAAGGCTTTACATAGACAAGGAAAATGGTGTCACAATAGATGACTGCGCTGATGTAAGCAGAGAGCTTGGTGACATTATTGATATAAAAGAGATCATTGATCATGAATATGTGCTTGAGGTCTCATCCCCCGGTCTTAATCGTCCGCTGCGAAGAGAAAAGGATTTTATAAAGGCTGTGGGCAGCAGAATTAAGCTTAAAATGAAACAGGCAGTCAATGGACAAAAGAATTTTACGGGCATATTGAAAAAATGCTCTGACCAGGCAGTTTTTCTCGAATCATCAGGGCATATTATAGAATTGTCTATTAAGGATATTGAGAAATCAAACATGGTATATGATTTTGATAGTAAATAAGAAGGTACAGTTAACAGCACAAATAATGGAGTGAATCTAAAATGACTTCAGATTTATTGAAAGTATTGGAGCAGGTGGGCCGTGAAAAGGGTGTTGAGAGAGATACTTTAATACAGACCCTTGAGGAGGCAGTAAAGGCTGCTGCAAGAAAAAAGCTTGGGCAGAACTATGATCTTGAAATAAAGTTCAATGAAGAGATGGGTGAAATCGAGGTATTTGAATTCAAGGAGGTTGTTGAAAAGGTAACTAACGAAAACCTTGAGATATCACTTGAAGATGCCCATGAGATTGACCCTGATGCTGTTATAGGTGACAGCCTTGGAATAAGGATGGAAACGGATGAACTGGGCAGGGTTGCCGCTCAATCTGCAAAGCAGGTGATAATGCAGAGACTCCGCGAGGCTGAAAGAAATGTTGTGTTTGATGATTTCAAGGACAGGCGCGGCGAGATCATAAACGGTATTGTCCAGCGTTTTGACAAAGGCGCCATTATAGTAAATCTTGGCAAGGCAGAGGCAGAGCTGCCGGTCAAGGAGCAGATACCCAAAGAGACCTACAAACAGGGTGACAGGGTAAGGGCCTATATACTGGAGGTCAGACAGTTCAGCAGAGGGCCTCAGATAATACTCTCCAGAACACATCCCAACTTTTTATCCATGCTTTTTGAAAATGAGGTTCCTGAGATTTCAGAGGGCATTGTAAGTATTATACAGGTTGCCCGTGAACCAGGCAGCAGGGCCAAGATTGCTGTAATGTCAAAGGACAGCGATGTTGATCCGGTGGGCGCATGTGTAGGCATGAAGGGTTCCAGGGTTCAGGCTGTTGTACAGGAATTAAGGGGTGAAAAGATAGATATTGTCACCTGGGATAATGACCCTGCAAAATTTATATGCAATGCCCTTGCTCCTGCTGAAATTACCAGGGTAATCGTTGATGAAATCAACCACTCCATGGTTGTTGTTGTGCCTGATGACCAGCTTTCCCTTGCAATTGGCAGGAGGGGGCAGAATGTAAGGCTGGCATCCAAGATATCGGGCTGGAATCTTGATGTAACAAGCGAGACTGACTACAATAAAAACCTGAAAGACTCATACAATTCACTTTTAAGTCTTGAGGGCGTGGGTGAGGCTATAGCGACTGAACTTTATCAGGAGGGCTACCGTTCAATAGCGGATGTTGCAGCAGCCAATCTGGCTGAACTGGCAAATGTTGAGGGACTTAATGAAAAGGATGCAGCACAGTTGATTGCCACTGCAAAAGAGTACCTTCAGGATGCAGGCGCAGATATAACAGAGGCAAAGCCGGAGAGCGTGAAAAAGGATTCAGATAGCGTTGATGAGTAAATGTGCAGGCCATGTCCCCATAAGGACATGTGTATCATGCAGGTCAAAAAAGGCGAAACCGGAGCTGATCCGGCTTGTTGTAAACGGGGATAACAGGATAGTTATTGACAGGCTCAAAAGGGCTAATGGTCGTGGAATTTATATCTGTAATGATTCAAAATGCATGAAGAGATTTATTGAGAACAGGGATTATGGCAGGTTTTTCAGGATAGACAAAGATATTAAGCCTGGCTTTTAGGGTGCAAGGTATTCAGGTATCCGGTTGAAAAGGCTTTAAACATTAATTTTTATTAGCATCTGTTTTATTTATAGAATGGAAAACAAGAAGGGTTTTGCGGGGGATTAAATGTCTAAAGTAAGGGTCTATGAACTGGCCAATGAGCTAAAAATTGACAACAAGGAACTGGTTGACAGGTTGAAAGCCGGTGGCATGTCTGTAAAAAATCACATGAGCACCCTTGATGACAGTGATATTAGAAGGGCAAAGGAGATAATTTCGGCTGGCAGTGTCTCCGAGGTTATCGAAGAAAAACGGCTCCAGCGGAATGTCATCCGCAGGAGGAAGGTCGTTCAGGTTGAAGAGACTGAAAAGATAGAAGAAACCATGAAGGCAGAACCATCGCCTGAAAAGGAGCCTGAAGTCGTTACCCCTGTCAAGGAAGCACCTGCCAGGATTATAAAAAAGGTATCTGCCCCGGAACCTGAAAAAAAGGATAAAGAGGCTGCCATCCATGCTGCTAAAGATATTGCAATAACAGAGGAATCTAAAGAACCTGAGGCAGTTGCTGAGGAAAAAGCTGAAGAGCAAAAGAAGATCGATGTAGAAGTTAAACCTGAGCCAATTGATACTGCTATAGAGGCCGAAGCCAGGGCACCCGAGACAGAAGAGGCTGATACAGACCAGGAAGAGGCCCAGGATACTGAAAGGGCTGAAGAAAGAGGAACGGAAAAAGCTCAGGGCAAGAAACAGAAAAAGAGGCTTAAAGACAGGCCTGCCCGGATTATCAGGCTTCCTGAGCCTGTTGTTTCAACCAGGGCCGAAGTACCGGTGGAAAAAGCCAAACAGGAGGTTGTCAAGGCACCCACTGAATACAAGAGGAGGGAGATATTTCCGGTCTCTGATATCGGCATAGAATCATATGATGATGAGTCTGATGACAGAAGACCAAAGAAAAGAAAAGACAGGAAAAAGGGTGAAAAGCCCAAAAAGGATGTGGAATCAGATATTCGTATCAGGCACAGGAAGCTTGAGGTATTTGAGCGCGCTGATCTATATGAAGACAGAAGGCCAAGGTTAAAGGACAGGAAATCATCTAAAAAGTCAAAGGACGGTGGTAAAAGGATTAAACAGACCGAAATCACTACCCCCAAGGCAAGCAAGAGAAGGCTCAAGGTGCCTGAAAATGTAACTGTTTCCGATCTTGCCAAGGCAATGGGTGTAAAGGGGGCAGATCTGATAAAACTCCTTATCAAGATGGGCGTTATGGCCAACATCAATATGCAGATAGATTTTGAGACCGCATCCCTTGCAGCCGATGAATTCGGGTATGAGCTTGAACTTGATCAGTTTGAAATGGAGGTTAAACTGGATGAGGTTACAGACAAACCCGAAGATCTCAAACCCAGGCCGCCTGTAGTGACCATAATGGGACATGTTGATCATGGAAAGACCTCACTCCTTGACTACATACGCAGTTCCAACATAATTGCCGGTGAATCAGGCGGTATCACACAGCATATCGGCGCCTATTATGTTGAAAGAGAGAGCGGTGATATTGCCTTTCTTGATACACCAGGTCATGAGGCCTTTACAGCGATGAGGGCAAGGGGGGCAAAGGTTACAGATATAATCGTACTTGTTGTGGCTGCTGATGATGGCGTAATGCCCCAGACCAGGGAGGCTATCAATCATGCAAGGGCCGCTAACATACCAATAATCGTTGCCATCAACAAGATGGATAAACCCGAGGCAAATCCTGACAAGGTAATAAGGGAACTGGCAGAGCTTGAACTGACACCTGAAGAGTGGGGCGGTGATACCATATTCGGTAAGATATCGGCAAAAACAGGCCAGGGCGTTGATGAACTGATGGAGCTTATTCTCCTGCAGGCAGAAATACTTGAATTAAAGGCCAATCCTAATAAACCTGCAAAAGGGACAATAATAGAGGCCCAGCTTGATAAGAGCAAAGGCTCTGTTGCAACGGTGCTTATAAAGGAGGGAACCCTGAGGCCGGGCGACCATTTTATATGCGGTGAGAACTACGGACGTGTAAGGGCCATGCTCAATAACCGGGGCAAAAAGCTTAAAGAGGCGACACCCTCTGTGCCGGTGGAAATATACGGTATTTCAGGTGTGCCAAAGGCGGGTGACGAATTTTATGTTGTTCCTGATGAAAAAACCGCCAGGCAGATAGTTGAACACCGTCAGGCCAGGATAAAAGAGAAGGAGAGGGGAAAGAGTGATATTGTCAGCCTCGATGACCTTTATGAGAAGATCCGCGAAGGGTCTATCAAGGAGCTCAATATTATCATCAAGGCCGATGTACAGGGTTCGCTTGAAGCGGTTACAGAGTCGCTTAATAAACTTGCAACGGAAGAGGTGAAAATCAGGGTTATACATTCATCAACAGGGGCCATAACTGAATCAGATGTAATGCTAGCCACTGCATCAGGCGCAATAATCATTGGCTTCAGGGTAAGAACAAACGCCAGGGTGGTTCAGATAGCTGAAAGAGAAAACATTGATATCAGGTACTATGATGTTATCTATGACCTTATTGAAGATATCAAAAAGGCAATGGCAGGCCTGCTCGAGCCAATATACAAGGAGCATATTACTGGTCATGTTGAGATCAAGCAGATATTTACCGTGCCAAAGATAGGCAAGATTGCCGGATGTTTTGTGTCTGATGGAGTGGTTGAGAGAAGCTCAATGGTCCGTCTCCTGAGGGATAATGTTGTTATTTTTAACGGTAAAATAGCATCTCTAAGACGGCTCCAGAATGATGCCAGGGAGGTTCAGGCTGGTTATGAATGCGGTATAGGGCTTGAATCATTTCAGGATATAAAGCCGGGTGATATCATTGAGGCATACAGGGTAGAGGAGATCAAGGCGGAGCTGTAAGGGTGTGGTAATAGGCGCAATGTCCATAGAGCTTTTTATTCATGAAAATGATTCTCTTAAAGGCAAGAGAAGAATAGTAAAAAGCATCATCGGAAAGGTAAAAAGCAGGTTTAATGTTGCCATAGCTGAGGTCGAATACAATGACAAGTGGCAAAGGATAGGCCTGGGCATAAGCGCAGTAGGTAATGACAGGGGACATATAGATTCTGTACTTTCTGCTGTTCTCTCATTTATAGAATCTTTATATCTTGCTGAATTAATCGGTTCCAGGATCGAGATAATCAATATTTAAATAACCTGTTTTCATAAACCGGTTTAAAGGGATTTAATAGAAACAATGCTGCCAGGAAAGAGATCGACAAGGGTTGGTGAACAGATCCTGAGATTTGTAGCCGAACTTCTTATGACCAGGGTAAGGGACCCGCGGTTAAAGAGTGTTACCCTCACAGGCATAAACCTGAGCAGCGACCTAAAAAATGCCAGGATATTTTTCAGTGTCCTGGGCTCAAAGGAAGAGGAAAAGCAGGCATTAACAGGCCTTGACAGTGCAAAGGGTTTTATCAAGAGGGAGTTGGGTTCAGGCCTTAAACTCAGAAATGTGCCTGACATTATATTTGATCATGATCAGTCCCTTGAAACCGGTAACCGTCTTGAACAGCTATTTAAAAAGATTCAGGACGATGAGAAAGAATAAGAAGAGAGCTTTTGTCTGAAAAAATATATGAAATTCCTCCGGATGGAATACTGCTGATCGACAAGGAAAAAGGGAGGAGTTCTTTTGATTTGGTCAGGATCGTTAGGCGGATACTGAAGTGCAAAAAGACGGGTCATGCAGGAACGCTTGATCCCTTTGCCACCGGGCTTTTAATACTGCTTTTGGGGCATGGAACAAAATTATCGCCCTATATTATGGGCGGAAGAAAAAGATACAGGGCAGTGATCAGGCTTGGTATTGAAACTGACACATTTGATTCTACAGGGATTATAACAAAAGAGGCGCCTGTCCCTGAACTTGGAATGGACAGGATACATAAAGAGATCGCTGGTTTTAAAGGGGTTATTGAACAGGTTCCCCCTGCCTTTTCAGCTTTAAAGGTTAATGGCGAGAGGGCATACAAGCTTGCCCGCAGGGGCATTGAAGTGGAGTTAAAAAAGAGAGAAATTAATATCTATTCCATAGAGGTAATGGATATAAGGCTGCCCCTGATTACAGTTGATGTAACATGTTCTGCAGGGACATATATAAGGAGCCTTGCATTTGATATAGGGAAAAGACTTGGTACCGTTGCCCATTTACAGGATTTAAGGAGAATATCGAGCGGAGATTTTCATGTTGACGATGCTATAGTATTAAACAACCCGGATTCAGTTGATCAGAAGGGGCTTTTAGAAAGGGTAATTCCTCTTGAAGGAGCGCTCCCTGAGATGATATCAGTAAATATTGATAATCATCTGGCCGGGAGGATAAAAAACGGTTTAAGGCCGCTTTGGCATGAGCTTGATCTTAATAATGAACTATCAAGGGTTGGGCAGGGTAATATAAAACTGATGGCCGGTTCTGACCTGGTGGCTGTGCTAGAGATAGACACATCCATGATCAACAGGGATAGCTGGCTTAAAAAGATAAAGGTGTTTAACTAAAAACAGAAATAGCGGCTAAAAAATATTAAAAAAATATTGTTAGCTACAGGTAATTACTAATCTTATGGTTTTCAATTTTTAAGGAGGTATGAAAAGTGGTACTAACTACAGAAACAAAAAAAGAGATAATCGAAAAATTTAAACTACATGGAAAGGACACAGGTTCACCCGAGGTCCAGATTGCGCTTCTGAGCAACAGAATCAGTTATCTTACAGATCATTTCAAGACCCACAAGAAGGATCATCACTCAAGAAGGGGTCTGTTGAAACTTGTAGGACAGAGAAGAAAACTGCTTAATTATTTAAAAAAATCTGACCTGACAAGGTATCAGCAGATAATTAGTGAGCTTGGAATCAGGAAGTAAAACAGGGGCGAGTGATTTTGCATAGCCCTTTTAAATGATTTGACCACTATGCTATTGGTCATGAAAGGTAAAAAAATATGATAAAAATGTCGACAATTCAAATAAATGGTAAAAACTTGTCGATTGAGACAGGTCGCATCGCCAAGCAGGCAAGCGGTTCCGTTGTTGTCACCTTTGGTGAAACAGTGGTGCTGGTAACTGCGGTCTCAACCGATGATGTCAGGGAGGGAATAGATTTCCTGCCCCTTTCATGTGAATACCAGGAAATGTCATATGCCGGGGGGAGGTTCCCAGGCAATTATTTCAGAAGGGATATGGGAAGGCCCAGTGAAAACGAGACACTCACAGCAAGGCTTATAGATCGGCCTTTAAGGCCCCTTTTTCCGAAAAACTATCACAATGAGATACAGATAATTGCCAGTGTGCTTTCAACTGACAGGCAGAATGATGCTGATATGCTGGCAATCCTGGGTGCCTCTGCTGCGCTTGAGGTCTCTGATATACCCTTTGAAGGCCCGGTCGCCGCAGTGCGTGTGGGCAGAATCAATGGTGAATTTGTAATCAACCCGACCTTCATGGAACTGGAAAAGAGTGATATCAACCTTATTGTTGCCGGTAACAGGACCGCGGTAGTAATGGTTGAAGGAGGCGGTCAGTTTGTTTCTGAGGCTGACATGATTGATGCAATATTTTTTGGCCACAGATCAATACAACCGATGCTGGATATGCAGATTGAGCTGAAAGAGGCGGCAGGAAAGCCGAAAAGGGCAGTGCCTGCAGGCACAGAAAATAATGAGCTCTGCCAGAAAATAGAGGCAATTGCCGGCCCGCTTCTGAACAATACTATACGGATTGCTGATAAACAGCAGAGAAACCAGAGCAGGAAAGATGCGCTCAAGACCCTTCTTGACACACTGGGCGAGGAGTACGCATCAAGGAAGCCAGAGATAGACGCCCTGTTCCATGATCTTGACAGGAAACTTGTTCGCAGGATGATGCTGGATGAGCAGAAAAGGATAGACGGGCGTGCATTTAATCAGGTAAGGCCCATTGAATGTCTTGTTGGCATTCTGCCGAGGGTGCATGGCTCTGCACTTTTTACAAGGGGTGAGACACAGGCAATGGTGCTTACCACAATAGGCACTGAAAGAGATGAGCAGCGTATCGATTCCATTTATGGCGAGGTGTACAGAAACTTTATCCTGCATTATAACTTCCCCCCCTATTCAGTCGGAGAGGTAAAAAAACTTGGCTCCCCAGGCAGAAGGGAAATAGGTCATGGCGCACTTGCAAGACGCGCCCTTGTGCCCGTAATCCCTCCGAAGGAAGAGTTCAGTTATGCAATAAGGGTTGTTTCTGAGATACTTGAATCAAACGGCTCTTCATCAATGGCTAGTGTTTGCGGAGGCTCTCTTTCCCTTATGGATGCAGGCGTGCCAATAAAAGATGCTGTGGCCGGGGTTGCAATGGGCCTTGTTTCTGATGGAACCAAAACTGTGGTTCTTACAGATATAATAGGAGATGAAGACCACTACGGTGATATGGATTTCAAGGTTACCGGTACAAAGGACGGCATTACAGCCCTCCAGATGGATATCAAGATAGATGGCGTTACAAGAGAGATTATGGAACAGGCGCTCAGCCAGGCAAAAGAGGGCAGGCTTCATATCCTGAGCAAGATGAATGAGGCAATCTCCAGGCCAAGAAGCAAACTCTCAGAATATGCCCCTGTTATAGCCAAGTTAAAGATCAAACCTGACAAGATAAAGATACTTATCGGGCCGAGCGGTAAGATGATAAAGGAGATCAGCGCCAAGACAGAATCAACCATCAATGTTGATGATGATGGCAATGTAGTGGTTGCATCCCCTGATGAAGAACTGTCAAATGCCGCAATTGAATTGATAAATGCAATTGTGCAGGAGGCAGAGGTCGGAAAACTTTACAATGGCAAGGTCAGGAAGATAATGGATTTTGGCGCCTTTGTGGAGATACTTCCCGGAACTGACGGGCTGATCCATATCTCGCAGCTTGACAGGGAGAGGGTCAATAAGGTGACAGATATCCTTCAGGAGGGCGATGATGTGCTTGTCAAGGTAATAGACATTGACAAGAAGTCAGGCAAGATTGCCCTGTCGCGCAAAGCGGCGCTTGATGAAAGTCTTTAGCATGTATGAAAAAACAGTTTTAAGTAATGGCATCAGGATAATTACCGAAAAGATTGACCATTATAAGTCTGTGTCCCTTGGAATCTGGGTCGGTACAGGTTCAAGGGATGAAAACAGTATTAACAACGGGGTCTCTCATTTTATTGAGCATATGCTATTTAAGGGGACCCCGTCCCGCGATACACTCCTCATAGCCAGAGAGCTTGATGCAATTGGCGGCCTGGCAAATGCCTTTACGGGCAAGGAATACACCTGTTTTCATTCAAAGGTGCTTGACAAGGATTTTAACAAACTGGTCGAAATCCTCTCTGATATATTTCTCAATTCCAGTTTTGACCCTGCCGAAATAGAAAAGGAAAAACAGGTTGTTCTTCAGGAAATAAGCATGATAGAAGATTCTCCCGAAGAGCAGGTGCATGAGCTGTTCAATGCACAATTTTTCAGCAGCCATCCGCTTGGGTTGCCTGTTCTCGGCACACCTGAAACCGTTTCATCATTTGACAGGGATGGAATCCTCGAATATATGAGGGGTTACTACAACACTGACAGGATCATCATATCAGCCGCAGGAAACATAGAACATAAGGATGTTGTGAAGGCCTTTGAAGAAAAATTTAAAAGGCTCGAACCAGTAAAGAGAGAGAGCAAAAAGATTTCCCATTCCCCTGCCTCCAGTATTGTCTGCTCATATAAAGAGCTGGAACAGATAAATATAATTATAGGGGGAAAGGCCCCCACCCTTACAAGCAAGATGCGCTTTGCAGGCGCCATACTGAATACCATACTCGGCGGTAACATGAGTTCAAGGCTGTTTCAGGAAATCAGGGAAAAGAGGGGGCTCGCATATTCCATTTATTCATTTATTTCATCATATATTGATTCGGGTATCCTTGGCATCTGTGTGGGCAGTGACCCTGATGAGGTTAATAATGTTATTGATGTAATCAATAAAGAGATACTGAAAATTGAAGAGGGTGACCTGTCTGAAGCGGATATAGATGAGGCAAGAGAGCACCTTATAGGAGGTATACTGCTTGGATCTGAAAATACTGATTCAAGGATGATGCGTATCGCAAAGAATGAATTTATATTCGGCAGGTACATAGAATATGCTGAGGTCATAGATTACCTGAAAAAGGTTACCATTGATGATATCGTTGAATGCATGAAACAGTCATTTTACCCGGGGGGCGTAGCAATAACCACCCTGGGTTCAGTTAATCGTGATGACCTTGATCTGGGCAATAATTGTTTTTTTTCATGATCCTTTATTTAACATACCGGGTGTGCCATTGGATACAATCATTCTAAAAATTAAAAAACCAGAAAACTATGATCTGCCCCTTCCTGCCTATGAAACCTGCGGCTCATCAGGCATGGATATCAGGGCATGGACAGAAAAGGATATTGTCATAAACCCGGGCGAGATAAGGCTTGTACCTACTGGTCTTTCCATTTCAATACCAATCGGGTATGAGGCGCAGATAAGGCCCAGGAGCGGTCTTGCGCTTAAACATGGAATAGGGATGGTAAACAGCCCAGGCACCATAGATTCTGACTACCGCGGTGAGATAGGCATAATAATGATTAACTACGGCGATAAGCCATTTACCGTAAGAAGGGGTGACAGGATAGCTCAGATGATTATAGCAAGGGTTTGTCATGCCGAGATAGTTGTGGTTGATAACCTTGATTCAACTTCAAGGGGAGATGGCGGGTTCGGCCACAGCGGTGTTGGATAGCTATCAGCCATCAGCATTCAGCATTCAGCTATCAGCTATGAAATACTTTGCTGAAAGATGACCGCTGAAAGCCCCGTCATCAAACTGGGGCTTCTTGATGTACATAGGGTAATATTAATTAACAGATGAAATAGAAAAGGTCTCAATGCGTTTTTCAGTTCTTGCGTCAGGCAGCAAAGGCAATGCCTGCTATATAGAAGAGGGCAATACAAGCATCCTTATAGACGCAGGTTTAAGCTGTCGTGAAATAAACAGACGGTTAGGTTTAATTGGGGTTAATATAACCTCTATTGATGCAGTAATAATAACACATGAACACAGCGACCATATTAGGGGGCTGGGCCCCATCTCCAGAAGGTTTGATTCAACCATATATGCAAACGGACCCACCATAAGCCGGTGCCATACTCATCTTAAAAACACAAGGGCGTATAACACTCTTAATACCGGTGATACCTTTATAATAAATGATATTACCATAGAGACCTTTACAAAAAGCCATGATGCGGCTGACCCTGTTGGACTCATAATTTCATCGAATGGTTCGCGGCTGGGGATACTTACAGATGTCGGAGAAAGCACTCCCGCTCTTGAAGAGAGGCTTCAGGGTTGCACATCATTGATGCTTGAATTTAATCATGATGTTGAGATGCTGGAAAACGGGCCATATCCTTATCATCTTAAAAAGAGGATAAGGGGTTCATACGGGCATCTTTCAAATGAACAGGCTGGCGCTCTCTTAAAAAGGCTCAGTCATTCCAAGCTTAATAATATTATACTTGCCCACTTAAGTGAAGTTAATAACACCCCTGAAAAGGCGCTTGCACAGGCAAGGGCATCGCTACTTGAATGCAATATGGCTGATATACCGGTTCATGTAAGCTATCAGGATTACCCGTGTCCGCTGATGGAGGTCTGAAGTATATGGTATGCGGTTCAAGGTTGAAGATTTCAAAGCTCAAATTTGAAACATTAGAATTGCGGTCATGAAAGATAACCCTGAAAATAGGCATGTGATAATCAAAGAGCCATACCTTAATATAGCGCTGTTTCAGCCTGAAATACCTGCAAATACCGGTAACATTGCAAGGCTCTGTGGCGCTGCCATGATCAGGCTGCATCTTATCCACCCACTGGGATTTGCTGTTGATGATAAACATCTGAAAAGGGCAGGCATAGACTACTGGCATGAGGTGGATATAACACACCATAAAAATCTTGATTCATTTCTAGCGAGTGATTCAGCCGTTAAAGAGCGGCTTTTCTGTTTCAGTAAATCTGCGAAACAGCTTTATACAGAGGCAGAGGTCACAAAGGGAGCATGCCTTCTTTTCGGTCCTGAAAGCGTTGGTCTTCCTGAACATATCAGAAACGAATATCCCTGCCATCGTATACCAATATGGGGTAATGTAAGGAGCCTTAACCTTTCTACATCTGTAGGGATAGTGGCATATCATTACCTCAATAAAATGGGATGCTTTTAAAATTATCCTCATTTACTTGATTATAGAATATCCTCAATACCGATCTACAAATCAGTCAAAAGAGAGCTCTGTCCTGTTTATCAGGTCGCTCTGCAGCTCCTCGCTCAATTCAACAAAATAGGCGCTATAACCTGCAATGCGCACTAGAAGATCCTTGTATTGCTCCGGTTGTTTCTGCGCACAGATCATAACATCCCTGCCTATGATATTAAACTGGCTCTGCATACCCTTGCAGTCAAAATAGACATCCATGAGGGAGATGAGGTTATCCCTTCCGGTTTCACCTGAGACAGCGCCGGGGCTGAATTTCCAGTTAAGGATAATGCCGTTACCGATCCGGCTGTGGTCAAGCTTGGCTACTGACTTTGCTATTGCAGTGGGGCCGCTTCTGTCATGCGATGATACCTTTGTATGCACAGGGCCTATACAGTCTGAAAGCGGTTCATAGGCCATCCTGCCGTCAGGTGTGGCTGCAGTATAAAAACCTGCCATTACATTCTGTGAAACGGAGAATACGCCTGGCATATATTCGCCACCATGTGCTGTTGGCCTATGTTCAACATGCTTGCAGTATGTTGCTGCCACAAATTTTGCCACATCATCGGCATAGTCATCATCATTGCCATAACAGTGCATCTTGTCACTGTTAACAAGGGCGTATAAAGGCTCATAACCCTTCCAGTCTGCCTTTAATGCCTTGAGAAGAGTAGGGCCGTCAGTCTTCTTTTCATCAAACACAAGCTGTTTTATTGCTGTAAGGCTGTCTGATACCGTTCCGATCCCAACACCCTGGGGCCCGCTGTGATTGTATTTTGCCCCTCCTCTTGATACATCCACACCTTTATCTATACAGTCATCGATTAAAAGTGAAAGATAGGGCAGGGGCTTCAGTTTCTGATGGGCCAGGTCTACCTTGTCCACCTGTCTTATCATGATGTCACACCAGTATTTCATCTGCTTATCAAATGAATCCATCACATCATCAAAGGACTTAAATGTATCAAGACCGCCTGTATCAATACCCAGCCTTCCGCCAATTCCTGCGCATTTACTGTGTCTCATGCAATTAACGCTGCAATCTATGCAGCGTCCATGGTTTATGGCAAGCTGCATTACCTTTGCTATATTAAATGAACTGGAATCATGCCAGCCATATGTCTTGCCAGGGACGCAGGGTTCAACACAACCTATACCCACATAATCCCTTGCCTCTTCTATGGGTTTATCATAATTCAGCAGAGCCTTGATCATCTCTGAATCATTGAATACCTTGGGTTCACCTGTCCCGATCCGTATGACATTAAATGTCTTTATCTTGAACTCCCTTGGTGCCTTGTCATGAAGCCTTACACCCATCCAAGGGTTTGGTATCCGTGTATGGGCATGAGCATCCAGTACCATGTAGCTTAGGTCATTTGTGGCGTCATTGCCATCCTTATCCACACCGCCAACATCAAGGGCTGTACCTCCCATTATGGTGCCGCTGGAAAATACGATTGCCATCTTGTCGCGTATCTTGCACAGCTCATGGATCTTGAGAAATGACATCTCTATCAATTCCTGGATAAACTCCCTTTTAAATCTCCTCTGAGCTATATCATTTTTATAAAAGGGATAAAAAAGCTGGTCAAAACGGCCGTATGTTACAGAATGGCCATTTGTTTCTATAATTATCATATTGGTTGCAATATGCCATAACTGTATGGCCTCCCAGAAGTCTCTGGGCACACCCTCAGCCACCTGGGCGCAGTTTGCTGAAATGCGGATCAGCTCTGCCTTTCTGCATTCATCACTCTCTTTTTCAGCCATTTCATAGGCGAGCCTTGAATAGCGCTTTATATAGGTGACAGCCCCCTCAAGGGAGATAAGGGCTGCGTCATAGAATTCTTTTTTTGAAGTGTATGAGGGGTCTATAGTGTCAAGTTCTGCCCTTTTTGCCAGAATATGACTTCTGATGCCGCCAAATCCGAGTCTGAAGAGCTTTTCATAATTTGCACACACATGACCAACCCCGGCGGATGCAAAGAGCCCGAAAAAGTTGACCCCCTTTTCCAGGTGAGACCCCTTTCGATCCTCTTCGGTTAAGGTGCTTAAGATATGCTCTTCAAGGGTGTTACCTTTCCAGTATTTTTGTATGCCCAAAAGGGCATTCCTGGTCTCTTCATCAATAACATAACGGTCATTTCTACGCTGATCAAGGGGTGAGTTGATCATCTCATCGCAGAGCCAGTCAATGGAAAATTCCGGGTATACTGGCGCGCTCTTTGCGGGTGCGGCTATCTCGCCTGCAATAAGCTCTTCAGGCCATATATTTATCTTGACATTTTCAAGCACATCCCGGTATGACATGGCACACTTGAGTATCTGTGGATAATCCCTGTATTTCTTGAAATATCCTTCTGTATATATTAATGCCCGTTGTGCATCAGCAGTGGTATCTCTTTCCTTGAGCCATCTCAAGATGCGGTTGATCCTTGGAAATGGCGAAGGGTCTTTGGTAATGGCTGATACCCCTACCCCCCACTCCTTATCATAGGGCTCTATTGGCAGGGGGTCTGTGGATTTTAAAAGATTGGCCTTGTTTGCGGTTTCCATTCAATACCTCACATAGTAATAATCGGTGCCTTAAAAGAAAACTCTAGTAAAAAAGGGATTTTATGTGTAATATATTTTTCATGGTTAAAAATATATATCCCTGATATTTTAAGTCAAGATTATTCAGGAATTTATATTATTATATTGATTATTACCAGA
>CAYWRH010000058.1:0-23367 GCA_964460435.1 uncultured Desulfatiglans sp. | reverse complement strand
GATTGATTCACCTTTAATCAGGTCTTCATAGGTCTCCCGTTCCCTGACTACAAAATATTTGTCACCCTTTACCATAATCTCTGCCACCCTTGGTCTTGAGTTATAAGAAGATGACATGCTGAAGCCATATGCGCCAGCGCTCATGACAGCTATAAGATCACCCTGTTTCAATGCCGGTATTTCCCTGTTTTTTGCCAGAAAATCGCCTGACTCACATATTGGCCCCACTATATCCATGCTTATTATATCTTCCGACCCCATTCTGATTGGCCTTATACCGTGATATGATCCATAAAGGCTTGGCCTGGCAAGATCATTCATTGCTGCATCCACCACGGTAAAATTCTTTTCATGATTCGTTTTGGTATAGAGCACCTTTGCGACCAGTATGCCAGAGTTGCCCACTATCACCCTGCCCGGTTCAAGGATCAGGGTAAGGTTCATCCCGCCTATGATTTCCTTAAGCGCAGCTGCATACTCATAGGGTTCAGGGGGTTTTTCATCATTATATGTAATGCCAAGTCCTCCGCCGAGGTCAAGGTACCTGATATCTATTCCTGATTCAGAAAGCCTCCTGATAAGGCCTTTAAGTTTTTTCAGGGCATCAACAAACGGGCTGACCTTTGTAAGCTGAGAACCTATATGGCATGAGACACCTGTTATCTCAAGATTATCCATTTTTGAGGCCCGCATGTATTCATCATATGATTTATTTATATCAATCCCGAACTTGTTCTCTTTCAGGCCGGTTGAGATATATGGGTGAGTCTGGGGATCGACATCAGGATTTACCCTTATGGCTATCCTAGCCTTTTTACCAAGCCTGCCAGCCACCTCATCTAGTTTTTCTATCTCCTGCGGAGATTCGGTATTGAACATGAGAATACCTGATGTTAATGCATACTCCATCTCTTCAATAGTCTTTCCGACACCTGAATAGACGATCTTTTCAGGATTAACCCCTGCCTTAAGGGCACGATAAAGCTCTCCCCCTGATACGATATCTACCCCTCCTCCCGCATTTGCAAATATCTTCAATATGGCCATACATGAATTTGATTTCATGGAAAAACAGGTAATATGATCAATCCCGTTAAAGGCCTCATTGAATGCCCTGAAATGCCTTTCAAGGGTTGCATGGGAATAAAGATAAAAGGGTGTTTTAACATTTTTTGCAATATCAGATATCTTCACATCCTCACAGTAGAGTTCCTTATTTTTATATTCAAAATAATGCATAATCAGATAATTCCTTTCAGGTTATAAACTTTTACTGTTTCACCATAAACAGGAGAACTCTTTCTCCCGCATCCTGATATAAAAAAGAGACACACAAAAAAAAGTACCCATAAAAATATGACAGCGTTTCTCAAGATGCCAACTCCTTTTTTGCCCTTTCCAGGCTCTTTTTAACGGCTTCAGTTCCTGTTCCGCCGTGAAGGTTTCTTCTTGTTACTGCTGATGAAGGTTCAAGCCAGTCATAGACATCATCCTCTATCTGCCTTGAAAAGCCCTTGAGCTCTTGAAGTGTAAGCTGTTTCAGCGTACATTTTTTTTCTATTGCATGAAGCACAACCCTGCCCACTATCTCGTGGGCATTCCTGAATGTCATGCCCTTATTTACAAGATAATCAGCAAGGTCAGTGGCCATGAGATGGCCCTCCTCAGTTGCGTTTAACATTTTATCGCTGTTAAACCGCATCTCACTCACAAGCATGCTCAATACCCTTAAGCACTGCTCAATGGTATCCACAGTATCAAAAAGGGCCTCTTTATCCTCCTGCATATCCTTGTTATAGGTAAGAGGCAGACCTTTCATGGTTGTAAGTAACCCCATAAGGTTCCCGTATACCCTGCCTGTTTTACCCCTTACAAGTTCAAGCACATCAGGATTTTTCTTCTGGGGCATTATGCTGCTACCTGTGCAGAATGCGTCAGGAAGTATCACGAAACCGAACTCCCTGGTTGACCATAAGACTATCTCTTCGCTCAGCCTGCTTAAATGCATCATAAGCACAGATGCGGTAAAGAGATATTCAAGTACAAAGTCCCGGTCACTTACAGCATCCATGCTGTTATCAGATATGGTGTCAAAACCCAGCTCTTCTGCTACCATAGCGCGGTCAAGATCAAAGGTTGTACCTGCAAGGGCAGCGCTTCCAAGGGGCATTACATTCACCCTTTTTTTGCAGTCAGCTAGACGGTCGCAGTCCCTCTTTAGCATCTCATAATATGCAAGAAGATGATGACTGAGCAGCACAGGCTGGGCAGGCTGCATGTGGGTATATCCGGGCATGAGTACAGTTATGTTTTTTTCCGCAAGATTCACTATGGACCTCTGAAGTTCTTTAATGAGACTAATATCTCTTTCAATGACCTCCCTCACATAGAGCCTCGCATCAAGCGCTACCTGATCATTCCTGCTTCTGCCTGTATGAACCTTTTCGCCTTTCTGACCCACCTTTTCTATAAGGGCCTTTTCTACCAGGGTATGGATATCCTCATAATCATCCCCCTTTGAAAAATCACCCCTTGCTATCTCCCTTTTGATCTCTGCCAGTGCGCTGATTATCAGAGCGGCCTCATCATCAGGGATGATTCCCTTTTTTGATAGCATGCGGCAATGGGCTATTGACCCATCAATATCCTGACTGTAAAGCCTTTTATCAAAACTAAGGGAGGAGTGAAAGGTATCAACTGCTTCATTGATGTCCTCAGTAAACCTGCCTCCCCATACCTTTTTGGTCATTTCAAGTTACCTGTCAAAGTTAAGTATCGTTTAACATCATACCTTTTAAACACAATCAAAAGGCTGAGCGCTGATTGCTGACAGCCTGGTTTCAAAAACCCTGCTTTTGCAACTATTTTCTCCTCATGATAGTTGCAATCTTAAGTCTTAACGCATTCAGCCTGATAAAACCTCCGGCATCTGCCTGATTGTAAACATCCTCACCTTCAAAGGTGGCATATGCAGGATTAAAGAGAGACTGCTCTGACTTTCTTCCAACTAATATACAGTTGCCCTTGTACAGCTTTATTCGTGCTGTGCCTGTAACATTTTCCTGGCTTTTATCAATAAGTGACTGGAGCATCTCCCTTTCAGGCGAGAACCAGTAACCATTATATATCATGTCCGCATATCTGGGAACCAGGCTGTCACGTATGTGCATTACCTCCCTGTCCATGGTAATAGATTCAACTGCCTGATGCGCAACCCTTAAAATGGTTCCGCCCGGTGTCTCATACACTCCCCTTGATTTCATCCCGACATAGCGGTTTTCAACAATATCAACCCTGCCAATGCCATTCTTGCCGCCCAGGTCATTAAGGTGCGATAGTATTGATGCAGGGCTCATGGCTACGCCATCCACCCTGGTTGGATTACCCTGTTCAAAATCTATCTCCACATAGGTAGCCCTGTCAGGGGCCTTTTCAGGGGATACAGAAAGGGTAAACATATTTTCATCCGCCTCGGCCCATGTGTCTTCTAAAATTCCGCCTTCATAACTTATATGAAGCAGATTCCTGTCACTTGAATATGGTTTTGCCTTTGTTACAGGCACTGGGATGTTCCTCTCCTTTGCATAGTTGATCAGGTCTTCCCTGCCCTTGAAACTCCATATTTTCCATGGTGCAATGATCTTAAGCCCTGGTTCAAGGGCCATGTATGCCATTTCAAACCTGACCTGATCATTGCCCTTGCCTGTTGAACCGTGGCTTACCGCATCTGCCCCTGTCTTTCTGGCTATTTCAACCTGCCTTAATGCAATAAGGGGCCGCGCCAGTGATGTGCCCAGGAGATAACCCGATTCATAAACCGCATTTGCCCGTATGGCCGGAAAGACATAATCCTTAACAAACTCCTCGCGCAGATCCTCAATAATAACCTCATCCGCTCCTGTTTTTAATGCCTTCTCCCTGATGCCTGTTACCTCATCACCCTGACCAACATCCGCCGCATATGCCACTACAGGACAGTTATAGGTTTCCTTCAGCCATGTAAGTATTACTGATGTGTCAAGACCGCCTGAATAGGCAAGAACTATCTTTTTTATCTTTTCTTTCACGATGTTTCTCCAAATAATAAATTTAATTTTTTAATATCAATTTTTCCAGCAATGCCTGATGCATGTGGAGCTTGTTTTCTGCCTGATCAAACACAATGGATTTCGGCCCGTCAAGCACCTCCCCGGTTATCTCCTCCTCCCTGTGTGCGGGCAGGCAGTGCATAACTACAGCATCCTTTTGAGCGGCATTTATAAGTCTGGCATCAAGCTGATATCCTTTAAAATCAGAAACCCTCTTTGCCCTCTCCTTTTCCTGACCCATGCTTACCCAGACATCAGTGTTTATGACTGAGGCGCCCTTAACAGCCTCATATGGGTCATCCACAACCCTTATATTATCACCGCTTCCAGAAAGCACCTCAGGTAAAGGCTTATAACCCGGAGGAGAGGCAAGCACAAGTTCAAATCCAAGTATGCGCGCTGCATGAATCCATGAATTTGCCACATTATTTCCATCACCGACCCATGCTATCCTGATCTTTTCCACTGTCCCCTTTTTTTCCTTTACGGTCATAAGATCGCTTAAAACCTGACAGGGGTGATAGAGGTCTGAGAGTGCATTTATTACCGGTATATCAGCATACTCAGCCATATCCTCAATCAGTTTCTGGGAATAGGTTCTTACAGCAACCGCATCAAGATATCTGGATAATACCTTTGCCGTATCATGTATATTTTCATCCCTTGACAACTGTGTATCTGCCCTGTTTAAAAAGATAGTCTGTCCCCCAAGCCTGAACATAGCCACTTCAAAGGATACACGTGTTCTGGTTGATGCCTTTTCAAAAATAAGGCCAAGGGTATATCCCTCAAGGGTACGCTTTAAATTCCTGCCTTTTGACTTGATCTCTATTGCCCTGTTTATCAGGTCAATAATCTCATCTTTGCTCAAATCGGTGATTGATAACAGATCCTTTTTCATTTAGCACTTCCTGAATATATCATTTAAACAGTTTATCAGCATATCCACCTCTTCCCTTGATATTATAAGGGGCGGAACAAACCTGAGTATCTTCTCCTGTGAACAGTTGATAAGAAAACCTCTTTTTATACACTCTGTAACTATCGGGGCTCCCGGTATATCGAGCTCAAGACCGTTTATAAGACCGATGCCGCGGATATCCTTTATAAAACTGTATTGTCCTTTAAGCTGGCCAAGCTTTTCCCTGAAATATCTACCGGTTTCCCTGCATTTTTCCAGTATCCCATCATTGATAATAGTTTTTACCACTGCCTCTGCCACTGCTGTAACAAGGGGCGTGCCTCCAAAGGTTGTCGCATGGCTGCCTGGCCCGAATACGCTGCTCAGATCTTCTCTTGCCAGCATTGCGCCGATGGGAAGGCCATTTCCAAGTGCCTTTGCAAGGGTCATTATATCAGGTGCAACATCAAAATTTTCATATGCAAAGAGCCTTCCTGTCCGACCCACTCCTGCCTGAACCTCGTCAAATATCAGAAGAATATTTTTTCTGTCACATATCTCCCTCACCTTTTTCAGATACTCTTTATCTGCGCTTATGACGCCGCCTTCACCCTGAACAGGTTCAAGCATTATACCACAGATCGTTTCATCAATGGCCGTTTCAATAGCAGATGCATCATTGAATGGGACAAATTTAAAACCTGCAAGAAAGGGGTCAAAACCCTTTTTTATTTTATCCTGCCCTGTTGCAGACATGGTGGCCATTGTCCTACCATGAAATGAATTTTTCATGGAAATAATTGTGTTTCGGCCAGCGCCATGTTTTTCAAATGAATAACGTCTTGCTAGCTTTATTGCTGCCTCATTGGCCTCTGCACCGCTGTTACAGAAAAATACCCTGTCTGCAAAGGAGTTTTCAACAAGGAGCTTTGCAAGCCTTACCTGGGGCACAGTATAATAGAGGTTCGAGACATGCACCAGTTCCTTTGACTGCTCGTTTAGAGCATTTGTGACAACAGGGGAGCTGTGCCCAAGGGCACATACAGCAATGCCTCCTACAAAATCTATGTACTCTTTTCCGGTTTCATCCCACACACGACACCCTTTGCCCTTGACAAGAGTAACGGGAAATCGGCCATATGTCTGAAACATATATTTATCGGCCTGTTTCTGGATGTCTGATTTGGTTTCTGTCATTTCTTTAATTTCTCCAATATATGCTACTTAAATATCTCGGTCCCTATACCGCCTTTTGTAAATATCTCAAGCAGAATAGCATGTTCCTTTCGGCCATCAATTATATGGGCCTTGTCCACACCATTTGCCAGTGCATCCAGGCAGCAGTTGATCTTTGGTATCATACCGCCCTTTATTGTTCCATCCTTTATTAAACGGTCAGCCTCATCAACCTTTATGCTTGATATCAGCTCATTGTTTTTATCCAGCACCCCTGCAGTGTCAGTCAGAAGCATCAGTTTCCTGGCCTTGAGTGATGCAGCAATGCTGCCTGCAACCAGATCTGCATTGATGTTGTATGTCTCACCGCCCTCGCCAACTCCGACAGGGGCTATTACAGGAATAAACTGGTCTTCTATCAGGCTCATAAGCACTCTGTTATTCACCTTCTCAACCTGGCCGACCATGCCTATATCTATTATCTCTGGGGGCTGATTGTTGCCCTTATCCCTTATATATTTCATCTTGCTGGCGATAAGGAGCTGGCCGTCCTTTCCTGACAGACCAACAGACTGGCCGCCGTTCTGGTTTATTAATGAGACGATCTCCTTGTTTACCTTGCCAACAAGCACCATTTCAACCACATCCATTGTCTCCTTGTCTGTCACCCTCATGCCATCAACAAACTGGGACTCTATGGATAGGCTTTTCAAGAGGCTTCCTATCTGGGGCCCGCCTCCATGAACCACAACCGGGTTCAGGCCAACATATTTCATAAGGATGATATCAAGCGCAAAGCTCTTTTTCAGATTCTCATCCACCATTGCATGACCGCCATATTTTACCACAATGGTTTCATTGCTGAACTTCTGTATGTATGGCAACGCCTCGATAAGAACATTTGCTGTATTTGGTGTCTGTTCGCTCATATAAACCCTCTATTTGACTTTCTATTCTTTATCCTAAAACCTCAGACCGAAAACCTAAAACCTATGCCTTGTGCCCTGCGCCCTGCACCTTATAAAATATACCTGCTAAGATTCTCATCCTCCAGTATGTCAGTAAGTTTTTCCCTGACATAATCGCTGTCAATAACAACCTTTTTCACCTCAAGGTCAGGGGCATCAAAGGATATCTCATCAAGAAGTTTTTCCATAACAGTATGGAGCCTTCTTGCCCCTATATTTTCCATCTGTTCGTTTACAGTTGCTGAGATGGAGGCAATCTCCTCTATGGCTGAATCTTCAAACACAAGCTCAACACCTTCAGTATCCAAAAGTGCCCTGTACTGAGTTATAAGGGCATTTTTGGGCTCTGTGAGTATCCTTATAAAATCCTCAACCTCAAGGGATTCAAGCTCAACCCTTATGGGAAACCTGCCCTGGAGCTCGGGAAGCAGGTCAGAGGGCTTGCTTACATTAAATGCCCCGGCAGCAATAAACAGTATATGATCTGTCTTGACCATGCCATATTTGGTTATTACAGTAGACCCTTCAACAATGGGCAGGAGATCACGCTGCACACCCTCCCTTGATATATCAGGCCCCTGCCGTGATTCATTGCCTGCCACCTTGTCAAGCTCATCCAAAAATATTATGCCATTCTGTTCAGTATTTCTTATTGCCTCGGATACCACCTTGTCCATGTCTATGAGTTTCTGTGATTCCTCCTGAAACAGGAGCTCAAGGGCCTCTGGTACCTTGATCTTCCTTTTTTTGGTTTTGCCCTGAAAGATATTGCCAAAGACCTCTTTCATATTGAATTCAAGTTCCTCTATCCCGGTGCTTGAAAATATCTCTATACTGCTGGGTAGCGCCCTGTTTGATATCTCAAGCTCCACATAACGGCTGTCAAGCCTGCCATCTTTAAGCATCTGCCTCAGTTTTTCCCTTGTGCTGCTTATATCAGGTGAATCAGCCGGGGCTATTTCAACCGGATTGTTTACACTATCTTCATCCTGTTCTTCCTTTAGAGCGGTATTATCAACCTCCTTGCCTGATGGCAGGAGCATATCAAGGAGCCTCTCCTCTGCAAGCTCCTGGGCCTTGAGCTTTACTATCTCCTGCTCCTTTTTTTTCTCCATGTTCACTGCAAGCTCTGTCAGATCCCTGATCATGGATTCCACATCCCTGCCAACATAACCCACCTCAGTATATTTTGTGGCCTCCACCTTGATAAAAGGGGATCTCGCAAGCGTTGCAAGGCGCCTTGCGATCTCAGTCTTGCCAACACCTGTGGGGCCTATCATAATTATATTCTTTGGGGCTATCTCATCCTTAAGTTCAGGGGCAACCTGCTGCCTTCTCCACCTGTTTCTCAGGGCAATGGCAACAGAACGTTTTGCCTCATCCTGTCCTATAATGTATTTATCAAGCTCTGCCACTATCTCGGCAGGCGTCAGCATTTTCATAGAATCATCCATTAATACACCCTATCTTTCATTTTGTTTCTCACCTGAGAGATCCAGTTCAAGTGTCTCAATCATATCATTTGTATATAGACATATAGCAGAGGTAATATGCATTGCCTCCCTTGCAATGGAAAGGGCATCCAGAGTGGAGTGTTTAACCAGGGCCTTTGCAGCGGCAAGGGCATATGGAGCGCCCGATCCTATGCTTGCCACTGTATCATCAGGCTCTATAACATCACCGGTCCCGGAGATTATAAGGGTATGCTCCCTGTCCATGGCAAGAAGCAGGGCCTCAAGATTTCTTAATACCTTGTCTGTCCTCCAGTCCTTTGCCAGCTCAACTGCCGCCCTTGTAAGCTGACCTTTATATTGCTCAAGTTTGCTCTCAAGTTTATCAAACAGATTAAATGCATCTGCAGCAGCCCCTGCGAAACCCACTATCACAGATTCATCACACATATAACGCACCTTTTTGGCCTTGTGCTTCATAATGGTTTCACCCAGGGTTACCTGACCATCTCCAGCCATTACACATCTTCCATCCTTTCGTACCGCCAGTATGGTTGTTGCCCTTATCTTTTTGTTCTGTGACATATATTCACCTTTCAATGCTACTTTCTCGGATGCGCCCTGTCATATACTTCCATCAATTTATCAAGAGATACATGGGTATATCTCTGTGTTGTCGACAAGCTTGCGTGCCCCAGTAGTTCCTGAACCGATCTCAGGTCTGCACCGCCATCAAGCATATGGGTTGCATAGGTGTGCCTGAATGAATGGGGCGTTATATTATCCGCAAGGTTATATCTCCTGACAAAGTCTTTTATGATACTGCTTACACTCCTTGAAGAGAGCCTTCCCCCGTTTTTATTAAGAAACAGGGGGTTTACAAATGATTTAGTCGAATTATGCGCCTTTTTCCTGATCATCTGAGTCTGTTCAATGTACTTTTCGATTGCGCTTAAGGCCTTTTTGCCAACAGGCACTATTCTCTCCCTGTTACCCTTCCCTATTACCCTTACAAGCCTCTCTTTAAAATCTATGTCAGAAAGGTTTAAACCTGTTAACTCTGATACCCTTATGCCGCAGGAATAAAGCAGTTCCAGAATTGCCTGGTTCCTTATCTCGCCACTGGTTGTTGGTTCAGGTGAATCAAGGAGCATGAACATGTCATCAATATTCAGGTACCCCGGTATATATTTACCCTGTTTTGGGGCAGATATCTCGGAAGCAGGATTACCATAATTCAGGTTATTCTTCTCCAGATATAAAAAAAATGTGCGAACAGCAGATAACCTTCTTGATATTGTCGTCTTTTTATATCCCTTAAACATCCCTCCAAGGTATGCCCTTATGACATGAAAATCTATCAGCCGGATATCAATTTCCTCTGCATTCCCCCTATTTTTCAGGTAGCTCAAAAAATGTTCCAGATCTGCCCTGTAACTCCTGACAGTATTCTGCGAATATCCCCTCTGTGATCTTAAATAATCAATAAACCTTTCTATGTGATCCTGTATAACCATTACTGTTTCATTTAAAAAAAACATTAAAGATAACATAATAATTACAATTGGCAATGAAAAAATCATAATTTTGCAGGTCTAATAATTCATTTTATCCACTTTCAGGGCACAACTTTTGCATTTTTAAATCATGATTTTCATTTTCATATTAATAAGGATAAAAAAATGGAGAGAGCCTCACATACAATCATGGATTCAGAAGCCAACAAACTGAATGAATATGATAAACTGAACCAGTTTATACCCATGACCGGGAAAAAAGAAAGACAAATATCTCCAGTAGGCAGCAGGATATTTAAAATGTTTGCTGAGGTAAACAAGGAATTGTGGATTATCCTTTCCATGTTGCTGATTATACTGGCCATGAACTACCTGCTCAGCGGTCACAGGATGCTGTTAGGTCTTTATACTATTCCCACACTGATATCTGCCTTTGTATACGGACGCAGACATGCAACCCTTACCGCATTTGCAAGCGTCTTTGTTGTAGGGCTTTATACATATCTGAAGCCCTCATTGTTTAAGGAGGCAAGCCTGGGAGACATGGTTATTGACGGGCACTGGTATGAATTCATTGCCTGGGGAGGCATACTTATTATAACCGCCTATGCTATGGGAACACTATATGAGAAAAATGCTGCACAGCTCAGGGAACTAAAGTCAACATATCAGGGGCTTATAGTGATACTGCGACACTTTATTTCAAAGGATCAGTATACTGAAAACCACTGTTATCGCGTCTCAATATATGCTGCAAAGATTGCCTCATATATGAACTTCAATCCTGAACAGATAGAGGATATAAGATCAGCTGCCCTTCTCCATGATCTTGGAAAACTGGAGATAAGCCGTAATCTTTTGTACAAGGCAGCGCGCCTCTCTGAAGATGAATATAAAAACATGAAACGTCATGTAGAAAAAGGTGTGGAGATACTGAAACCTCTGGACGGGCCGCTGGGCCGTATCATCCCTATTATTCTTGCCCACCATGAGCATTATGACGGCTCAGGTTATTATGCGTCAAAAGGTGAACAGATCCCTCTTGAAGGAAGGGTACTGGCTGTGGCAGATGTTTATGATTCACTGGTAAGTGACAGACCATATCGCAAGGCAATGTCGCCCTATGAGGTAAAGGAGATCATTGAAAAAGGGGCTGGAACAGATTTTGACCCTTATGTTGTTCAGGCATTTGTCAAGGCCTTTAACAGGATGGAACTGGAAGTTCCTAATGTTGTTGTATAAATAAGCAGTTTAAAACTAAATATTGAATAATCTTAAAGTATTACCCTAAAGTTTTACGCAACATTGCTAAAAAACAGATTATGCTGTTTTCTCCGCTCGGCCATATCCTTTACCACAGGAAATTGTTCATCCATTAACGGGTCAATGCCTGTATAATAGACCACTGATGAGATGGTCATGGGAAGCGGGATAAATGCCTGTACCTGGTCAGGCACAAAATTGAAAATGGACTGGATATCCCTTTTTGCCTCTTTCATCTCTCTGTACTCACAACCCGGATGGCATGACATAAGGTAGGGGATCAAATACTGTTTTTTACCTGCATTTTCAGTATATTCTCTGAACAGCCTGACAAATTCCCTTAAATCAAAAATGGGTCTCTTTCTCATTGCCTTCAATACCCTTTCAGAGGTATGTTCAGGCGCAATCTTGAGCTGGCCGCTGATAAATGAGTTTACCAAATTTTTTAACAGAGACCTGCTATCAGGCTCTTTCATAAAGAGGTCATACCTTATGCCTGAACCCACTGAAACCTTTTTTACCCCTTTAATAGAGGCTGCATCCTCAAGCAGAGATATCCATTCTGATGAACCGAATCTTATGTTCGGGCATATTGATGGAAAGAGACAACTCTCCCTGTTGCACCTGTAATTAACAGCACAACCAAATGAATACATGTTTGCTGACGGACCACCAATATCAGTAATATGTCCTTTAAATTCAGGGTGTTCTGTAAGTTTCCTAACCTCATTGATTATAGAATCTCTGCTCCGGCTGATGATCCTTTTGCCCTGATGAATTGAAAGAGAGCAGAAAGAACATCCTGAGAAACAGCCCCTGTGAGAAATGACTGAATTCTTGATCATTTCATATGCCGGGACAGGCTCCCTGTAAGATGGGTGGGGTAAATTTATAAATGGCAGGGCAAAAACCTTATCAAGCGCACTGGTATCAGTTTGAGGCGGTGGAAAATGGACAATATAACGTTTTGCTGTCCTCTGTGCCATTACCCTGTGCTGGTTTCTGTAAAAAAGCCTGTAAAGCTCAAGAAAACTTTTGGTGTCATTTATTGAATCTTCCTCAGTTGGAAGCATGAGAGCATCAGGGGGGCACTCTTTTGAAAGGATCACTGTACCGGGTATGCCTGTTAGCCCCTCCCCTCCGGAAATCCTGCGGGCAATCTCAATAATCTGAGACTCACCCATACCATAAACAAGGATGTCTGCCCTTGCATCCTCTATTAATGATCTACGGACACTGTTGCCCCAGAAATCAAAATGGGCAATGCGGCGCATTGAGGCCTCAATACCTCCGATAACAACAGGCACATCCTTAAAGTTTTTCTTTATGTGGTTGCAGTATGTGATTATTGCCCTGTCAGGGCGATCAAATTTGGCATCACCGGGCCTGAATGGGTCATCGCTCCTGAACCGTTTAAAGGCTGTGTATTTTGACAGCATTGAATCAACTGCGCCACCTGTCACCCCGAAAAAGAGTGCGGGCCTGCCAAACAGGGTTACAGAGGCGGGGTCTCTCCAGTCAGGCATGGATATAATGCCAACCCTGTAGCCCTTATCCTCAAGGACCCTGCCTATAACAGCAGTGCCAAAGGAGGGATGATCCACATATGCGTCACCGGTAATGATGACGATATCCAGCTCTTTTATGCCCTTTTTAACTACTTCTTCTTTAGTAACAGGAAGAAAGTCCATTGCGGTTGACTTTATGAAGCTTTCAGAGGTTTATATTTTCTGTGCTTCCATCTGTTGAAGGTGTTTCACCCTGTGCCAGAGGCGGATGAGCAGCCTTTTTCTTTCTTCTGGGCCGACTCTTTCTTTTTTTCTTTCTGGAGCCATGTTCTTCTTTATCCTCTCTTGCCGCCCTTTTTTCAGGCGCCAGACCGAAGACGCCCCCCGGCTCACTGCTCCAGCCAATATTCCTGAGATATGTCGACTGAAGATCATCTTTCTTTTCAGGTAGTGTAGCCCCACTCTTTGAACCCCTGTCAGACCTTGGCCTTGATTTCCTTTCAGGTCTCTCCTTCACCTCTCTGTCAGGCCTTGACCTTCGTCTGCCTAGAACAGCAGGGGCCTTGTCCTCAACAAACCAGTCATTTTCCGGCCATTGAACAGGGATGGACTTTCCAAGCATCTTTTCAATTGGCTCCAGGAAATATACATAGGTCTCACAGGCAAAAGAGATGGCCTTTCCGCTCTTGCCAGCCCTTGCGGTTCGCCCTATCCTGTGGGTATAGTTTTCCGGATCCTGAGGCAAATCATAATTAATAACATGACTTATATCCTCCACATGTATGCCCCGTGAGGCCACATCTGTTGCAACAAGTATCCTTGTTTTACCATTCTTGAACCGCTCCATCAGTTTAAGACGCTTGGGCTGAGGCAGGTCACCGGTTATGCCCTCTGCAGGGAACCCGTTACCTTTAAGTTTCTGCTCCAGAAATTCGACCTCAGCCTTTGTGTTTGCAAAAATAAGTATGCTTGACCAATCTTCACGCTGTAAAAGGCCCAGCAGGAGGTTGAATTTTTCATGGGAACCAACATGGTAAAGAACCTGCTCTATGCTTTCAACTGTTGTGCTGTCAGGTATGACAGATATAAACTCTGGCAGATTCATATAGTCATAGGTAAGGGCAAGCACCTTGTGTGAAAGGGTTGCAGAAAAGAGCAGCGTCTGCCGTTTATCATATTTTGGCAGATGCTTGAGTATAAAACGCATATCCTGGGTAAAGCCCAGATCAAAGAGCCTGTCTGCCTCATCCACAACAACGATCTTTATTCCTGATGTGTTGAAAACATGCTGTTTTATATAATCTATTACCCGCCCAGGGGTGCATATTACTATATCAGGCCCTTCCTGAAGTTTTTCAGCCTGTTTTTTATAATCGATCCCTCCAACAACCTGTGCAAATGTCAGACCGGTATTTTTGCCGATAAGTACAGCATCCTCATATATCTGAAGGGCAAGTTCCCTTGTTGGCGCAACAATAAGCGCTGATGAAAGCCTGTTTTTCCGCTCTTCATCTTTCAGGAGCCTTGAAAAGATAGGGACCAGAAATGCAATAGTCTTACCGGTCCCGGTCTGGGCCTGGCCAGCCACATCCTTTCCTGAGAGTGAGACAGGTATCACCTGTGCCTGGATGGGTGTGCATTTTTCAAAACCGGCCTCCTTCAGACCCGAAAGGATCTTTTCATGTATGCCTAAATCCTCAAACCGTGTCTCAGTCAAAAACTCCGGGCTTTCGGCCCTGACATGCACATAATGTTCTTCCTGTTCCTCGTGTCTTTCCTGTTCTTCCTGTTCTTCGTGTTCCTCTGACATATATTCCTTTTAAGTCAAAAAAAATAATTAACATGCACCATTATATTATCTGAATTTTTCCATAAGATGCATCAAGAGCTTATCCATCTCAATCCTGTACTGTTCCATGGAGTCTCTTTCTCTCACTGTTACAGTATTATCAGAAAGGGTCTGCGTATCGACTGTTATGCAGTAAGGAGTGCCAGCCTCATCCTGTCTCCTGTAGCGTCTCCCTATGGCGCCCTTTGAATCATAAAATACACGCATGAAGGGTCTCAGGTCAGCCTCAATCTTGCGCGCTGTTTCAGGCATGCCGTCCCTGTTTACAAGGGGCAATATGGCTGCCTTGATGGGTGCAAGCCTTGGATGGAACCGGAGCACCACACGCATCTCATTATTTACCTCCTCCTCGTCATAGGCATCAATCAGGAATGCCATAAATGATCTGCTTGCACCTGCTGATGTCTCAATAATATAGGGGGTGATCTTTTCCTTGGTCTCTTCATCAAAGTATTTCATGGATTTACCGGAATACTGTTCATGGCGGCTCAGGTCAAAATCGGTACGGTTATGTATGCCCTCTATTTCACCCCAGCCAAACGGAAAGAGATATTCTATATCTGTTGCATCCTTTGCATAATGGGCAAGTTTTTCTTTCGGATGGTCATGGAACCTGAGCTTGTCAGGCGACATCCCGAGTGACTTGAACCACTCGATTCTCGCCTCTTTCCAGTATTTGTAAAACTTTACATCATCCCCGGGTTTTACAAAATACTGCATCTCCATCTGCTCAAATTCCCGTGTCCGGAACAGAAAATTCTTTGTATTAATCTCGTTTCTGAATGCCTTGCCTATCTGCGCAATACCAAACGGGAGCTTCTGCCTGCTTGCTATCTGGACATTTAAAAAATTCACGAATATACCCTGCGCTGTTTCAGGCCTGAGGTATACAATATTATCCTCGCTCTCAACCGGACCAACAAAGGTTTTGAACATAAGGTTGAACTTCCTGGGTTCTGTAAAGGAGTTGGCAGTCCCGCAATTTGGGCAGCTAATATGTGCCAGAAGGTCAAATGAGACCTTGCTGTTTTCCAGCAGCTTTTCGAATTTTTCATTCAGGGAAATATCAAGGCCTGTAATATTGCTGACTATTGACTCCTTTTCAGACCCTTTTACCGCCTCAATAAACGAGGCAATTATCTTCTCCTTTTTGGCATCATTAATAGCCTCGCCCAGGACATCAAGCCTGAACCTTGATTTGCACTGCTTGCAGTCAACCATGGGGTCTGTGAAATTTTCAACGTGGCCTGAGGCCTCCCATACCCTTGGGTGCATCAGGATACTCGCATCCTGGCCTTCCACATCCTCACGGTAGGTCATGAATTTCCACCACTCTTCCTTTATATTTTTAAGAAGCTCAACACCCAGCGGGCCATAGTCCCAGCATCCGTTCAAACCCCCGTATATCTCGCTGGACTGGAAGACAAAACCCCTCCTCTTTGCCAGGGATACAACCTTTTCAACTATTTCACTTCTCTGATTCTTTTGTTTTGCGATGATACACCTCCGCTGCTTTTGCATCATTTAGTTAAATTTTAAGAACAACGGAGTATATGAGTTAATACCTCAATGCGTCAAGTATATTTTCTGGTGTGTCTAGCTAGAGCCCGAACTCAGATAGCAGGTCATCTACCAGATCCTGCTTGGCATTTTCCGGCATAGTCTTGTTTTTTACCTGTTTTAGAAGGCTTACCTTCTTCTCCATATTGCCTTCTGATGAATCCTTCTTGATATTGAGTATTACAAGGGCATCAATTAGCCAGGTTCTTATATTATTGAGGTCATCTATAAGCGCCTCCATCTTCTGCCGCGCCACATCCTGGTATGACTGTGAAGATATGATATTAAACATGCCGGCTTTTAATGCAGGGAGTTCACGATTCAGATAATCGTTCAACCTTTCGCCGCTGAATTCCGCTGAGCTTATGTTTTTTTCAATTTTTTCAAGGGACTCCACAAGCTGATCGGATGTATTAAGCACATCATTGGTTGACTGGGCCATCAGGGTGATAACCGATTCGGCGCGTGTAAGGGCGCTTGGCGTCTGTGCGCCCGCATTGATAAGGGGCAGTTCAATGGTCTTCATGTTGATAATCATTGTATTGATCTTCTGGGCCAGGTTGGAAATAAGCCCTTCTGAATCAACCTCAATTTTTGCATCATCATATTTCCCCATAAGCAGACATTCTGTTGCAGCAAGAAGGGACTCAATCACTTTTTCAATATTATTTTTGCCTTGCATCTTTTTCTACTCCGTTAATCTACCAGAAATATTGTTATATCTTTCATTTTGAAGGTCAATCATCCTGTCGGTATCTTCCGGCCTGCCCCTGTTTCTGTAAAATTCTCTCTTGTTTTCATACATGAGCCTGTCTGCCAGCCTTATCAGATCATCAGGAAGGGATGTGCTGGTTGAGGCAACACCGGCGCTCACTGTAACTAATAATTTTTCTTCATTATTTATATCAAAATATATCTCATCAAACATGTGCTTTAATTTTTCAGAATAGTTTAATGCCCCTTTATCATCTGTATTTGTAAGCAGCACAATAAACTCATCGCCGCCTGTCCTCGCCACCACATCTGTTTCACGGGTAGAGCTTTTCAGGTTTTTGGCGACAGAAAAGATCATATGGTCTCCAGCCTCATGCCCGAACCTGTCATTTACATATTTGAGCCCGTTTATATCAATAACCGCCACTGAATAATGGATACCATATTTTTCGTACTTTGCTTTTTCCTCATCAAGGGCCTTCTGCAGATACCTCCTGTTGTAAAGACCAGTAAGAGAATCTGTGTCTGCCCTCTCTTTTAAAAGCCTAAGCAGGATCTGATTATGCATGTAGGTCGTAAGTGGGTCTTTGAAAAGATCAATTATCTCTGCCCCATCCTCTGCACCATTTCCCTTTAAAAATAACATCCCGACAAGCTTGTCGGTTCTTCCTACAAGGTTTATCTGGCATGCATCGGGCCATGGCAGTGCATCATCCGGTATACAGAATGGGTCAACAGTATGGATATCCCGCGCAAAGTATGCCTGGGTAAGGGTGTGCAGTTTCTCTTGGCTCACACCCCTGCCCAGTGTGACAAGTACACTCCCCGCCCTGATATCATTGGCAATAAGCACTATAGAATCTGACCCGTACAGGGGCAAAAAGAGGTCAATAAAATATTCAAGCACGCTTTTTATATTTTTGTCAGTCTGCATCCTTGACTCAAGACTGACGAGACTTGACAGGATATTGTTTTTTCTGCTGATAGTCTCATTCTGTGCCCTGATCTGTTCAATAAGATTGACCTGACGCGTGTTGTCCCTGAAAAGCAAAAGCCCCCCCTCTTCCTTCTTGAAACCGTTTATGATCTCTGTGAAAAACTTGCCCCCTATGACATGGCTGGTTTTCATTTCCTGATTGCCAGATAAACCGCTTTCAACAGGGCATGACTTGCATGGATAAGTTTTTCCTAATAATTCATAGCATTTTCGTGCGGTTATATCAGGCAGCTCAAGTTTAGCCTTTGAATTGATCATCCTGATATTCATGGAGTTATCGATTGTGACAAGGGCATCAGGGAGATTATCAATTATCTGGTTTACCCCCCTGCTCTCCTCTGTGCCATTTCTATATCTCTCAAGGAGGATATTCTTGGCTACAAGCTCATTCTTTATGGAGTCCATCTCCTTCTGGAGAAAAACCTCGTTTATATTGTCCTGAAACGTCAAAAATATGACCTTTTCTCCCCTGTGTATGGCTTCATTTATATATATTCCGCTGCCCTCTTTATTCAGGATAAATGACCTTTCCGCATGCTCCTGGCCATTTTCATTTGCAATGGGGCACTCATTACATCTTTCTGACCTGTTAAAAAGAAGACCATAACATGTGCTTTCAGGATGAACAGCATCAGACCCAATCCCGAACTGGTCAAGGCTGAATCTGTTAACCTTGAGTACCCGGAATGCGCTGTCTATAACAAATATGCCTGCATGGATATTATCAACCAATTCCAGGATGCTTAGTATGGAGGTATCTGATGTGTATTCTGACATAATCCTGTATATCTAAAAATTATAAAAATCTTATTAAGGCTATAATAGCAAAAGGATATTTATGCAGGAAATATGCCATTTTCCGCTGGCTGATAGTCCATATTATACGGGATAATCATGACAAGCAGGGGACCTATATCTGATTCAAAAACCCTTTTAGTCACCCATCATGAGGACAATTTCTTTCAGTTCGTTTTTTATCTCTTCAAGCAGAACAGAAGGTTCAGTCTTTATCTCCCCTTTTCGGGCACCTCTTTTAAGGCGTTTTCTTGCGCCTTCTATTGTGAGTTTTTCATCATATAAAAGGTGTTTGATCTCTTTTATGAGCTCCAGATCCTTTTTCTGATAGGTCCTCTGTTTGGAATCCGCCCTGGATGGCCTTATCTGGGGAAACTCCATCTCCCAGTACCTTAGCACATATGGTTCAACCCCGATAATGCGGCTAACTTCACCGATACGGTAATAGCGCTTATCTTCAGGACTTTTCATCAAAGAATTAACCCTCGCTCAGAGTTCCGCCTGTCTCTCTCTTGATGCATGCCAAAATTTGTTCAATAAGACGGTTTACCTCATCACCATCAAGAGTGCATTCATTAGACCTGAAACAGATCTTGTAGCTTACAGCCTTTTTTTCTGGCCCGAATTTTTGACCCTCAAAAACAGAAACCACATCAACAGATTCTGTAAGTTTACCGCCTGTTTTAAGGATTATATCCTGAATCGTCTTGCTTTCAACATTTTTATCAACAATTATTGATATCTCCCTGAAAACAGCAGGATATTTCCCAACAGACCTGAACTGAAACCTCTCAGGTTTTACTTCAAGTATCCTTTCAATATCAAGCTCAAAAGAAAAAAGAGCGCTTGCCTTGATCTCATAACCATCAAGTACGACTTTAGATATTTTACCCATTGTGCCGAGTATGGTTTCTCCATGACATATATTGCAGGAGGCATTTTTATCATATGCCTCGGCTGAAACCCTTCTTTCAAAGGTGATATTATTTAACCCAATGGATTCAAGAAGCACCTCAACAGCACCCTTGATATCATAAAAATCAACCGGTCTTGTTTCATTATACCATTTTTTTGAGGCGTAGCTTCCGGTAATAACAGCTGCAAGCATTACCCTTTCATCCGGCAGTTCCTTTGAATCATCCCTGAAAAAGACCTCACCCCATTCATAAAGCTTAAGGTTCTGTTCACCATGTGAGATGTTCTCTTTAACAATAGATAATAGACCAGGCAAAAGGGATGTCCTCATGACCGATTGTTCGGTTGTTAACGGGTTAATCAGTTTTACAAACTGCCTTAATGGGCTATTTTCCCCTGCCTGAAGCAGGTTGGCAGATTCCGGTGAAATGAAGCTAAAGGTTATTATTTCACTGAAGCCAGCGCCAGCGAGTATATCACATGCCCTGTCATGAAGGACAAGTAATGGCATATCAGCCTGGTCAGATGGCCTTATTGCAGGAAATGTTTCAGGGATATAATCATACCCGTGCATCCTGGCAATCTCTTCAACGAGATCAATCTCCCTTGTTATATCCACTCTGTATGTGGGAGGAATAACCTCAAGCGTAGCGGAATCCTTTTCAGTAACATCCATTGAAAGGGCTTTAAGCCATGATACCATTTCGCTTTTATCTATCTCTGCGCCCAGAAAATTGTTAGTTTTGTCTACCCTCAGGCGAATAACAGGCGGCTCAAATCTTTTTGGATAGAGATCTATCAACCCCCTGTTTATCTTGCCGCCAGCAAGTTCAAGTGAAAGTGAGAGCGCCCGTTTGAGGGCATATATTACACCCTCAATATCAATGCCCCTTTCAAACCTGTAGGAGGCCTCACTTGATATGCCAACCGATTTCGCACCCCTTCTTATGGTAACAGGGTTAAAATATGCGCTTTCAATAAGTATATTTGATGATTTTTCAGTGATCTCACTGTTAAGGCCGCCCATAATCCCTGCAATGCCGACCGGTTTTTTACCATCGCATATCATCAGGTGTTCACTGTTAAGTGTGCGCTCCTGGCCATCCAGGGTGAAGAATTTATCACCCTGCTTTGCCCTGGCAACCACTATCCTTCGCTCCTCAAGCTGATCATAATCAAAGGTGTGCAGTGGCTGGCCTGTCTCAAGAAGCACATAGTTGGATATATCAACAATATTGTTTATGCTCCTTACACCTGAGACAAAAAGCCTGTAGCGCATCCAGAATGGTGATGGCAAGATTGATACATTCTGTATCATGCCTGCCGCATACCTGGGACAGCCTTCCGGGTCAATCACATCAACCCTTGCAACCTCATTAATAGGCACACCCTCTTCCCTGTATTGGACATCAGGCAGTTTCAGTTTCTGCCCGGTAAGGGCCGCCACCTCGCGCGCTATGCCGATTACAGAGGCGCAGTCAGGCCTGTTGGGTGTAATATTGATTTCCAGAGACCAGTCAAGGGTCTTTATGGCATCTGAGAGTCTTGACCCTGTTTTAAGTCCCTGGGGCAGAATCATTATACCGGCGTGATTATCTGTAAGGCCAAGTTCATCCTCAGCCGCAAGCATACCACCGGAGAACTCACCTCTTAGCTTGCTTTCCTTAATGTGTATCCCGCCCTTCAGCTCTGCACCGGGAAGGGCCATGGGCACAAGATCGCCCGCCTTTACATTTGTGGCGCCGCAAACTACCTGCACGGTTGAACAGCCGGTATCCACATCGCACAGGGACAACCTGTCAGCCTTCGGGTGTTTTTTAACTGAAAGGACCTTTGCAACAATAACCTTGTCGTGTATATCGCCGATCTTCTCAAGTGCTTCCACCTCAAGACCGGCCATTGTAAGCATATGGGATAATTCCTGGGGCGTAATAGTGATATCTACATATTCTTTAAGCCAGTTTAAACTTAGTTTCATTTGTGAGACCCGGGTTATGGTAATGTTAAAATTGTTTTAAAAACCGCATATCATTTCTGAACAGGAGCTGGATATCATCTATGCCATACTTGAGCATGGTTATTCTTTCAATACCCAGTCCAAAGGCAAAGCCTGAATATATCTCAGGGTCGTAATCTACAAAGCCGTAAACAGCCGGGTCAACCATACCGGACCCTAAAATCTCCTGCCACCCTGAAAATGAGCATGTCCTGCAACCCTTTCCCCTGCAGATGACACATTGTATATCCACCTCTGCACTTGGTTCTGTAAATGGGAAAAAGCTTGGCCTGAACCTGAGTTTGATATCTGAACCGAACATCTGGTGAACAAAACTGGTGAGTGTGCCCTTAAGATCTCCGAAAGTAACTCCTTTATCAACAAGGAGCCCTTCCACCTGATGGAACATGGGTGTATGGGAGACATCAGAGTCACTCCTGTAGACCTTGCCAGGGGCAATGATACTTACAGGCGGCCTCTGCTTCTCCATAACCCTTATCTGCATAGGTGAGGTGTGAGTTCTTAAGACAACATTCTGTGACACATAAAATGTATCCTGCATATCCCTGGCAGGGTGATCCTTCGGGAAATTAAGCGCCTCAAAGTTATAGTAATCGAGCTCAACATTCGGCCCTTTTACTATTGTATAACCCATACGCACCAGAATACGGCATATCTCGCCATTGACCTGATTTACAGGATGCAGATATCCCCTTAAAGGCCTTTTCCCGGGGAGGGTTATATCAATTTTTTCCCCGCCTTCTTCCTTACCTTTGAATTCAGCGATGATCTTTTCAATAAAGGCTGTAATCTCATCCTTTACATCATTGGCCAGTTTGCCAAAAACAGGACGCTCTTCCTTTGCAATGTTACCCAGATTTTTCATCAGGGAGGTAATATGTCCCTTTTTGCCAAGGTAGTCTATCCTGAATTTCTCAAGGGCCTCCAGACTTTTTATAGAATCCAATTCGCTGAGCGCCCGGTCCCGTATTTCCAGTAGCTTTTGTTTCATGATCATAATGTTTCTAGGCCCGGTCTGCATAGCAAACGGGCCTAATCAGATGGATAGCAGTAATAAATTCTCTGGTAGTTATTTTACCATTTCAACGATCTTTGAAAATCCTGCGGGGTCATGGATGGCCATATCGGACAACACCTTTCTGTCAAGGTCAATCCCTGCCCTGTTCAGACCGTGAATAAACTCGCTGTAAGAGATACCATTTTCCCTTGCAGCCGCATTAATACGGATTATCCATAACTTCCTGAAATCGCGTTTTTTGGTTCTGCGGTCACGGTATGCATACTGCCTTGCGCGATCCACTGCTACAGTTGCATGCGTGAACAACTTGCTGTGGCTACCCCTGAAACCTTTTGCGGCCTTAAAGACCTTGTTTCTACGGTGTTTTGCCTTAAAACCTCTTTTTACTCTTGGCATTTGAAGATCCTCTTTTGCATTCTATATAATTATTTTCTTCAATCTGTTATTACAATTAACATCTGTAATAAATTACATAAAAGGAATAAGCTTTTTAATTCTTTTCACATCACTGGCATCAACCAGCCCTGATTTTCTCAGATTCCTTTTACGCTTGGTTGTCTTCTTTGTAAGAATGTGGCTGGCATTTGCCTTGCTTCTTACAATCTTTCCTGTACCTGTGGTCTTAAATCT
>CAYWRH010000057.1:0-24585 GCA_964460435.1 uncultured Desulfatiglans sp. | reverse complement strand
TCTTTTCGGTAAGATTTATTCGATTTTACGATAGTACTGTGGTAAAGGACAGTTAAACCATCCAATATGACGGCAATTACAACTATAAAAGTTCCGCCAATTGACCTTAACAAACCCAATACTGTTTATGATCTGTATAAAAATGCAGATTCAGCGAAATGGAAAAGCAACGCCGGAGCGCTTAAATTTCCGGGCACATCAACGGATAAACAGGGATTTGTCCTAACCCTTGAAAAGGGGGTCATATGCCCAAACAACAATGCTATCAACCTGCTTGAGACACACCCTGAATGGGTGAATGGCGGATATATTGAAGGAGTTTACCCCTTGATGATCCTTGGTAATAATTTTAAATTCAAAGCCACAGGCGCAATGCTTAAGGGTGCATCGGGTTCTGACGGTGTCACAATGTCTGTCAGTGTAATCTATAATAAAAAAACCCATGGGGTTATAAGTAAAAAAATTGACTGCATGGCATATAAGAGCCTTGAGGCAGACCTCTCAGGATGGGCTGGTAAAGAGATACAGATAGTCCTTTCTGTAAGCGCAGGCGCAACAAGCACACAGGACTGGGCTGTCTGGGTAAACCCGGTGATCACCAATAAATAAAAGATATATCCAAGGGGTGATACCATGAGGATATTATATCTTATTCTGATAACTATATTTTTTTCATTTACCGTTATAGGTAATGAAACAGATACAACTTATGAAAAGAAAAAGGCTGATATCCCTGCCGGAGGTATTAATAAATCACAGGCAATAAAGGGATTAAGCGGCACAGCATTGCAGTTCAGGCCGATGACCACTGTTACCATTAAAAGGAGGCCCCTTGTTGATTTCAAGAATCTGAGGCCTATTAAACCAGTTGAAAAACCGGTTAAGGCAGAGGGGCCTGATCCTGCTGCCTCTCTGGATCTCTCCGATTATATTGACGATGCCTCGCTTCTGGATGACCTATCCAGTGTCTGCGGATGGGAGAGCCACCTTATCCTGCAGGATATAGCAGCGCCCCATGTCTTTTACTATATTCCAAGGGAATTTCTCCTTAAGCAGGATGAAAACGGGTATCGTCTGAGTGTACAGTACAACACCCTGTCGGAACAGGGCAAACCCTCTGTGATGATCACAGCCGAACTCCAGGCGCCCTACAGGCCAGGTGATTCAGCCATCCTGAAATCTATTTTACAGCAGGCATTTGACCTTAAACCCAGTGATCCGCTTGAAATAAAGGCAATGCCTGGCCTGGGCGCCACCGCAGACCTGAATGCTCTCTCTACAGGCCTCACAGTTCCTACTGAGCGCATAAACCTTACACCGCCATCTCACCTGAGGCAGGAATTCAGGCTTACCATGAACCTCACACAGGATGAAACAGAAGAGGTGCTTGCACAGATTTCAGGGGACGGCCTTACAGGCTCACTTAATGTAAAGGCAAAGGATACATATATCCCTGTGCCGATCAGGATATGCTATTCACAGTTTACAGGAGAGAGACTTGCAGGGTTCAATGACTGGGTCGCAGGAAAGCCTGTTGACAGCCTGAAAAACCTGACATCATTTCCGGTAAATATAGAGTCCATAAACGGTTACAGGATATCCGGCGAAAAGCTTGAGCGTATATCAAAAAACCTCAAACCTGTTGATATCAGGCCAGGCAAGACAAAACCCTTCAAGCTGCCTGCTGTCAAAGAACTGCTTGGTGATAACCTGGCTGTTATATGGATGGGTCTCACACTTGACAGCGGCTGTACAGACTGTATCCGGCAGATTGATATGTCAGTAAGAAAGGGGATAGGCGTTGCACCGGGGAGCAAAATTCACCTGGAGGCAATACCATCCATATTTGAAGAATTCGGGCTTTACAAGCTAATTGTACATATCCAGTCCCCATACCTTGCAGCAGGGGGCAAGAGTGTTCAGGAACAGGAGGTTATACTCACCTCAGATGCGAATATAAATGCAGATACAATGATATTTGTGCCATCTGATAAAGGGGAGAACCCCCTTCTTTACAAGTACCGGCTTGAGGCTGTTATGGATACAGGCGAGTCGAACATCTCTCCCGTATGGGAAGAATCCAGAAAGCTGACACAGTTTTTCGGCGCAAGCCAGCTGGAAAAGATTATTAACAAGCAGGAAGAGTAGCCATAACTATGGTGGCATGTGACATGGCCCCTACAAAAAAGAATAGAAAAATGAAATTTGCCGTACTGATACCTCTCATGATTCTTTTGTCCGGAGCCCCTTGCCTCGCCTCCCCTGCCCTGGGTCTCTACCATGATATTGAAGGCACAAGGGTATACCAGGATCATAAAGATCCTTCTATATGGTACATATCGCCCTCTAAACCCTCTCTTAAATTTAAAGATGACAAGAGCCCTGATTATGGTCTTTCCATATACAGGTATCTGGGCAGAAAGGGTACAGGTGATTCAGGCGACTTCTGGGTAAAGGGCGTGCTCACCTTTGGGTTTGACCGCTCCAGTGAATCGGGGCTTAATACAAAGATCCGAAAGGCCCTGCGTGATAAGGGCATCAACTCACCCAGGTTTAAATCCATGCCAGTATCAGCAAGCAAGGTGACCCTGATCTTTTCAGGTCATGAACAGGTATTTGAAACCGGACTCCGCTGGAAGAGCGGTATTATGGTTATCCCTTTGGATAAAGAGAATGCAGAGATACTCTGGGGCGCTGTTGAAAAGGGGCAGACACTTTTGAGTGTTGCATTTGAAGAGACCCTTTCAGGTGTGCAGAAAAAAGGTGAAGAATGGCAGCAGACAACAACACCCCTTTCATTCACTATGCCTGTTGAACTTGATATGGCTGCACATCCTGATCATTTCCGAAAAGTGGACCTTGGAGGAACAATGAAGATAGGCTATACAGGGCTTGATCTCTTCTGTTTTGACTTTGTGGAAAACCTTGATGAAAACCTCTATGCAAAGATGGTGGAGGTTAAAATACCTGCCACAGGGCGCGACCTGGTTGAATCATTTACATTTAAAGAGGGCGGCGACTACTCCACCCGCATAGAATTCAGGCTGGCTAAGGATCTTGACAGGCCGTACAGGTATCGAATCACCAGGATATATAAAGACGGAAATCAGGATACATCTCCATGGAAAGAGAAATCAGGCGAGACGCTTCTTGATATTACAGATTATAAAGACAGTGATGATAAAAAAGAGGTAACAGAAACAGAATAGGTTAATCCATGATCTAATGAGGAGAGCTATGAAAACAATATCTGCAAAAATACTTATTATGTTTTTTACAATGTTCATGATCCTTCTTTTTACCGGAAGTACACTCTTTTCTCAGGAGGTAATGCTAGACAGGATGGAAAAATGCGGTGACCTGATATGTTACCCTGAAATGGATAATCCTAACAACTTTTATTACCTCCCTGACCAGCCCAGGATTGCTTCAAAAGATGGCAAGCCCCAGTTTTCCTTTCTGAAATATGCCAGGACACAGGAGAGTGGAAAGGCAGGCACTGGCGAGGCAGGAGGCGGAGGCATTGTCCATTTTCTTGTCACCTACGGACCATCTGAAGGCCGCATTAAAAATGCCGAAAAGTCCCTTCAGGAGCGCCACCCCAATGCAAAAATAGCAGGCCCCATTATTTACAGAAAAGGGAGCTTTGCCCTTATCACATCCTTCAAAGAGGGCAATGAACTCTTGACAAAGGTAGTTGCAGTTGGCAAGGCGCCACTTATGGAAGGCCAGAAAACAGCAGTATCAATGGCCCTTACCCGTGAAGGGGCAGAGCTTTTGTGGGCGAGCTTTCAGACTGACACCCCTGACATATCCCTTGTTTTTGATATGGAGTTTGCCGGTATACGTGAGCCCTATGAGGCAACACTTGAGGCAGACTGGAGCAGTATTGCTAAAAGCGACCGTATACAGGCCGGTTTTAAATACAAATGGTTCGGGGCAGATGTGGATATGCTCTTTCAGGAATTAAGACAGAGCGGGGCCATTAAAATTACAACCAAGGGCGAGAATGCCTCAATGGACCGAATACTTGAAAGCGCCAATGAAAAACTTCTCAAGGTAATGTTTGAGCCTGTAGCTGCGGATGATCTCACAAGGGCTGCAGCAGAAGGCAGCTATGACAGCCTGAATCAGGCGGCAAAAATGCTAAAGGATGCAGCTACATCAGCAAGCACACCAGCAGCATCAGGAAAAACTACAGGGATTTACAGAGATATAAATGATAACGATAGCATCATTAAATATTTATTGTCATGTCTTTATAATAAATCCGCATCCTTTGTATATGCTGAGTCTAAAGATATTGTGGAACAATCTGCCATTAAGAGTGGTACAGATAAACCTAGAGATGCCTATTATGAACAGGCTGAAGAGAGTTACAGAAGGGGAGAGGAACACTATAAAAACGGACGATTTGAGGAGGCGCTTGATGCATTCAGAAAATCATATGAAAGCTATATCAATTCAAACGATGCGGTTTCAAGCCGAAGGGCCTCACTGCTATATAATATAGGTATGGCGCTCATGAAGCTCAAACGTTACGAAGAGGCCCTTGCACCATTCAATGATGCAGCAGACCATTTCGGCAGGGAGACAAAAAACGGTCAGGATGCAATAGCAAGAATAATGGAGATAGAAAAGTTAATTGCAAATCAGACAGCTTCTCCCCGACAGGGTGAGGTTGAACAGGACCCTGCTGAATCTGCAAGTGATGCCTATAACAGGGCAAATCGTCTGTATGAAGATGCCAGGAAGGCTAATTTTGAGGTAAACGCAACAAGGGCGGCATTGGAGGCATTTGAGGCCTACCAGAGAGATCACACGCCAGCAGGCTCACGCGCCGAGGAGGTAAATGGACGTATCCGCATGTTGACAGAGAGGCTCAAGACAAAGGAGGGCGCTTCTGCAACGCCAAATAAAAACAGGGCTACCGGTAGCGCAGATATTTTATCAAATGGCATAGATTCAACTAAAAATCAGGAGGGAATCAAGTCATCCTCCGATGCCACCCAAAAGATAAAAGATGATAATCTCTCTGATTTACAGATAACCTCTACCAATACAGGCTTAAAGGCCCCTGACCAAAAAGACATTTCACAACCTTCGATACCTTCATCAGGTACTCAAACGCAACCCCCTGCTTCAGGCACAGCTTCAAATGCTGCCCCATCAAAAGCATCAGCATCGACTGCAACTAAACCTGCAACTGCAGCGCAAAAGGCCAGGTCTGACGGTTCACCCGGATTCTCACTTGTTGCATCCTACAAGATGAAAAAGATTAAACGGTCTGGCAAGATGGTTTATAACATGAATAATTACCGCACCGAGTCACAGGCATTTGCAATGGCGGAAAATATAGGCCAGCTTTTCAGGCTGTACGGTAAAGACCCTGCCATTTTCAGGACATTAACCATTGATGACCCTGTATTTAAACAGCGCGAGATCAGGGTTACCCTGGACGGGCAGGATGCATCCACATTCACCAGATATATGAATTTTGTTACAGTCAAGATGAAAAAAATCCACCAGAATGGAGAGACCACAACAGGAGAGGTTGTGGTTACACCTGAAAATTTCAATTCCTCAGGCAATAATTTTTCTTTTGTTTATGGCTGGAAGGATGATACAGACCGGGCCAAATGGCTTGACTATGAATATCAGACAACATGGTCATTCTATGGCGGTATGGAAATACGCACCCCATGGACTAAAACTGACAGCCCCATGCTGGCACTGATTCCTCCTCATCATTACAGGACAATATCGGTTGAGGGAAATGGAAAATCTCTTACAGATGCAGGCGTGCGTCACGGTGTTATAACATTTACATGCCGCATTGGTGAAAAAAATATTTCACAGCAGGTTACCATACGCAACAACGGCCCTGCCCCGTCAATCATGGTGGATATCCCTGAGGATATTTCAAACCCTGAGACAAGGGTCGATATTACATGGCACCTAGCAAACAACAATAAACTCTCTGCAAAAAGCGCTTTACTGGAAGGTGACATCATTTACTGGGATGAACTGCCAAAAGGAGGCATATAGAAAATGTCTGTCATAAAAAAACATATCTTTATTTTATCCTGTTTGCTTGTCTTTCTTTCTAACCATCTATCTGCCCTGGTTAATTATGAAACTGGACAGATGGAAGTAAACGGTATACTTCTGCTTCAGGATGCAAATGATGCAAATGTCTATTACTACCTTCCCCCTGCCCCAAGGGTTTCTGAAAGGGCGGATAAGGGGCTTGAACTCTCTTTGGTGAAATTTGTTGACCCTAAGGGAGAAACGAGCGGGGGGCTTCTTCATATGCTTGTTACGTTTACCCTCCCTGATGATGAACTTGAAGCCCTTAAAGAGGCATTAAAAAAGGAAAATAGCAAGGCCAGACTTGCCGGTCCGGTTGCGCTTTTACAGGAGCAGGAGGGCAGTTTCAGCATTATCTCAGGGTCACTCTCTGACAAGGGCTTTACAAGCTCTCTTATCACAAGCGGGCGCGCCCCTGTAACACCCGGGGCAAAGGCAGCAGTGGCAGCAACATTGACCCCTCAGGGGGCAACCCTTTTATGGGAGTCACTCACAAAACCCACATCAGATGTATCTATTGCATTAAGGACCTATTATGAGGCAGTACTTCCCTCTTTTCAGGCAAAGATCAGCGCGGATATCAGCACGGTATATGAACACTTTTCAAAGGTGAAGAATGTGCAGGAGGATTACACTAAAAAGCAGCTCAGGGATATCATGGATGAGCTTGTGCGCACCGGTGTTGTTAACGTTGAGATATTTGACAGACTCCCGGAGGATTCCTATAACAAGGCCATGCAAAGCCTGGTAGACCTTGCAACCACAAAGCTTACCGAGATCATCTTTGACCAGAAATCTGGGTTTACTGCCATCCCTGAAAAGGAAAAGGCAGTGGAATCGGGCCAGATACAGGGCCGCCAGAAAAAGGGGTGGCTAGCCCAGCTCTTCACCAGTTCAGGCAATCAGAAATACTACACTGATAACCAGTATGTCCTGAAAAAACGCTCTGACATAAACAGGGCGCTTTTTAGCATAAACCTCACCAGAAAGGCGGTAGTAAAGGTTCCTGTGGATACTGCCGGTAATATTTCAGGGCTCTATAGAGAGTTTAAAGAGAACCAGGATATGTTTCGTGTAGTAAACCTTGCTGATCCCGCATTCCAGAAGCGGGAGCTCTTTTTCAGGATAGATGGTGATTTTTCAGATGTCTTTGAAGATATAATGAACTTTGCCGGTGTTTCCGTGCTTAAAAAATATAAGAACCATGAGGATGCTACCGGTGAAATCATATTCACAAGAGAGGATATCCGCGAAGGGCGCCTCACAAAATCTTACACCTATGCAAGACTGGGCGAAAAGGATGAGGCATGGCTCAAATACGGTTACAGAACAACATGGAGCATTAAGGGGCAGAACCAGATAAAAAACCCGGAGGCCCCTGACAAATGGCTGGAAAGCACAGACCCGATTGTGACTATAGCCCCTCCCCTGACACGAACAGACCTTGAACTGGATGCAGACCGGTTTCTATTTGAAGACAAGGGAATCAGAAGCGCCACAGTTGAGGTGAAATACAGCGTGTTTAACAAAGAGATTGAAAAGCGGCTTGCAGTAATGAGGGTGACAGATGCAGAGTCGGTTTCAAAGAGTGTGCTCTTTCATGACCCTGGAAAGGATCTCTTTTACAGGGTTAGCTGGTACCCTTCAAAGGGTGACCAGATAAAAGGGGAATGGCAGAAGCTTGATGAAACCTATCTGGTTCTTGTGCCGCCTGAATAATATTTGAGTGTGATATGATCAGTTATCATTATGTCATTCCACGACTTGATAGTGGAATCCAGGCTTTTTTAAAGTACTTTATTTGGAGCATTTTTTAAATGTAGGGCGGTATTATATATGCCACCTCTTTATCGGCAGGATATAGAACCCCACCCTACAAAGAATATGTATCGATTTTCTTTCAGTTAAAAATAACAACAGGAGATTAAAATAATGAAGAAAATAAAAAATAGAGCATGGATGGCACTGGCATTAATTCTCATTGCATCATCTTTCAGCCTTTCGGCTGACGATAAACAAAAGTCACTTATGCTTGATCATATCAGGCAAATAAAACCGTTAAGCATTGCGCCATCACTTTCCATACCTTCGGCAGATGCTGTTAAAGAGGTAGGCGGCATACAATATGGCAGGCATGTAGATATCAAGCTTAACGATGGAACAACTGTAAGATGTTTTCCTGCGGCAACAAATGACCCTTTAAAAACAAGCAGCAATTATTACTATCTTCCTGCCAGCCCCCATATTTCAAAAGGGCCGGATGGCCTTCCGAAATTTTCAATGATCAGATTTGTCTCTGACAAGACTAAGGCTGCCGGTGGCGCAGAGGGGGCTGTGCTCCATTTTCTGGTAGAATATGGCCTTACCCCGGAACAGCAGCAGGAGACAGCCAGCCTCCTTAAAAAGCAGGTAAAGGGGGCTATACTTAAGGGTGCGGTTCCCCTTGAGGTCGGGGCAGAGGGTAACAGCTTTAATGTGGTATCAGCTATCCTGGGCGACAAGGAGTTTGCACCTACGCTCATTACAAGCGGCAAGGCCCCGGTTATGGAGGGGCAGCAGGTAGCGGTTGCCGCACGCCTGGATGCCTATGGCGCTACCTTGCTTGCCGAGGGTTTCAGTAAACCAACCTCACAGGTCTCTGTCACATTTGACCTTAAATATGTGGTTAAACTGCCTGCTTATGATGTAACAGTTACCATTGACTATGACAAATACAATGAGATCGAGACAGAATATACACACGACCGCGAGGCAAAGACCAAACGTTCAAGATACTGGGACCCCAAATGGTATAATGTCTTCAATATTGGGACACGCAAAACAACAACACTTACTGAAAAAGAGCAGACCATGGCGCTTGATTTTTTACAGGAAACAGGTGTTGTCAAATTCGATTATGTACAGCATGTGCCGGACAGCGACAAGGAGATCGTTGAGAGCGGTCTTCACAAGATCGTACTGGAGTCATTTTTTGACATGCAGAAGCGGCTTGGTGAACCTACAGATGATGAACTTGTCTCTGATAATGAAACTGAAGACAAGGAGGCAATAGCAGCACGCAGGAAAGAGGCTGCAAAATACAATAAATACTCATATACGGTCTTTCAGAGAAAGGAGATCAAGAGAAAATCAAAACAGATTTTAAGCCTTAAAAAGGTAATGGCCAGGTATGAGACCTATTCAATGACCGGGAATGTAGGCGCATGGTACAAGGATTTCAAGGATAATCCCAAACTGGTATCAGAGGTAAACCTTGATGACCCATTCTTCCAGAGGCGGGAAATGCGTTTTGTGATAGACAATGAGGCCTATGATATCTTTAATACCATGGTAAATTATGCCACAGTTCAGGTAAAGGTGGAAAGGAAAGGTCAGCGCCCCTTTATAGATGAGATAACCATAGACAAGAAATACCTTGAAACTAACGGACAGACCGCTACCCTTTCATATGCCCGCATGGGAGATGATGCACAGACCTATGAGTACGCTGTACAGTGGAGCCTGCGAGGCGGCCATTTATACCCTGCCGAGCCAAAATGGACAAAGGGTGAACTCATGGCTGTTACACTTGCAGCCCCGATCAAACCCCTTAAAATAGAATATGAGGCAGACCTGAAGGAGCTTGAGGAATTGGGTGTGGCAAGGGTAAGCGTTGAACTCAAATACAACCAGTTTGGCAAGAGCATAACAGACAGCAAAAGCTCGGCCCTTTCTCCTGCATCGGGAGAGGCAATCGGTAACAAGGTGATCTATATGGATGCAGGGAGTGACAAACTAGCCTACAGGCTCATATATCACCATAAAAAACTTGGTAAGATAGAACAGGATGAATGGCAGACAGTTGATGGCAACTACATCTACTGCGCTCCAACAGAGCTGTTAATTGAAAAATTCAAGGGCGCACTGGGACTGTAAAACCAGGACATGAAGGAATCGAACAGAGACAGGCCTTAAGCCTGTCTCTGTTGTTTTTTTTAACTATTTACCTGAGGTTATGATCAAGATCATTTTCAGAGGCAGCTCTATCTTCACTGCATATTCTTTCGGGCTCTTCATTGCCTCACCGGGTGTTCCTGCTCCATATGAGGCTGTATCCCATGCCCCCACACATATTTTTTGCAACTCTCAAGATTCTGATTCCCATAATCCTTTCTTAAGCTATTAACAGGGTAATGGCCTCAACTATTGTTAGACCGAAGCATCTTTTCCGGATGCAGCCATTGCCGCTGCAGCGCGTTCCTGGTTTTCTCTGGCATATCTCGCTGCATCTGCATCAGTGATCTTATAGAAAAACTGCATTAATATGGCGGCAAGCAGACAAAAGGCTGCGGGAAAAAGTCCAAACATCATCATAAATTTATCAATGAACTCCGGCGTCTGCTCCATGTTAGGTTGATATCCGATCTTTGATAGGACAAGCATAGGCACAGAGCCTCCGATCATGAGACCGATCTTGAAAGGCAGATTCATCATGCCATTGGCAACAGAGCGGTTATCCTTTCCTGTTTTATGCAAATGGTACTCACCGGTATCTATTGTATAATTGGCATTAAAGCTAAAATAGATGTACATTGATAAAGAGAAGAGGCTGTATAAAACAATATATGCAATAACAGATGTTCGCGCAAAAAAGTAAACCAGTACCAGCGCCAGGCACTGTCCCAGAAGCCCGACAACCATAGCACGTTTTTTGCCCAGCATAACGCCGATTTTCGGGCCTATAAATGCTCCAGCGACACTGACTACTGTCCCGATTGTCATAGAGTATGTCATTAGCATTACGTTGCCAAGCACATAGGTAAAATAATGGACTGCAACTGTCATTATTGTGTACTGGGCAATGTAGGAGGAGGACATTACAAGTATCAGGATAAGAAGCTGGTCATTTGTGAATACTGATTTTATCATATCAATGACTTTTACGCCCTCGCCTGCACTGAAGGGGGAGGCCTCTTCATATTTTCTGGCAGATTTTGCAAGAAAATGACAGCCAAACATATAGGGAAGCACGCATACTATACCCATGACAAAGTATGCATAATTGCTGCCGATAAGAGGTGTAAGGACTTTATTAATTATGGGGACAAGAGATATACTGCCAATTAATGTTGCGATGGTAACGCCCTGTGTGCCTCTGAATGCCAGCATATTCCTCTTTGATAGAGATGTGCCGCCCATAATTGCAAGGACATTGAACTGGGATGTCTGTATAAAGTTCATAGAGAGGTTAATCATACAGTAGGCAATAAATACAACAACCAGTTTGACAGATAAGGGCATGGAGGATGTGTTTGAGAACATCAGGATTATGCCGCAGCCGATAACCCAGCGTGTGGCAGTAATCCATTTGCTGTAATAGATCCCCTTTTCCCGTGTTTTCTGAATGACCATGCCGGAGACAAGCCCCGCTATGGCATCAAGAATACGTGCTATAAAGAGCACTCCGCCCACCAGAGCGGCGCTGATCAGCAGGTTATCAGTCAAAAATATGTTCATAAATGTTGTAGGCATCAAAAGAAAAAGCATCTCGGAAGTCATATAAAAGGCATAATTAAAGATATCTGACCGGGGAAGTTTATTATTGTTATCTGCGGCGATGTTCATGCGTTGATCTCCTTTATAAGTAAACATTTCTTTCAATGATCAGTTACCAGTGAACAATAATCAGTAATCAAAAAGCATATGAATCTGTAAGACTTGTATGACTGTAAATCATTACACCCGAAAAAATACAACAGGTTAGGTTTAGGATTTTTTAACAAAAATTACAAGCATCATTTTTAATAGTAAGTCTTAATAATGACTTTCACTATGCAGGCTCCGGAAAGACCTTTGGTGATGCTGACGCTCCAATCGCATGGTTGCATAATGAAGAAGCGGATACATGGACAATTATCTATGCAGACCTTGGCATTTACGAAACCGCCAAAGAACCGCCCATAAAATAAACTCCAGTTCAATAAATAGCCAGGGCTGATCACCCTGGCTTTCTTAAAAGATCATTATCTATATTAAATACAGACTATTCATAAAATGTTGATCATTATATCGTAATCATCGCAGCCTCAATCCTTTTTTCATTTTGATGATAGAGTATTGCCCCTAAATATGGATGATTTAATATTGACTTGCAACACCTTACTCCATATACTTCACACTTTAAAAAATGGGGAGTCTTACAAGAATAATGTTGAGAGCAAATCTGAATGGGAGGAGTTACAATGAGCGGCAATGCCCAGTTTAAAACGCTACTTTCACCTTTTTATATAGGCAAGCTGAGGTTAAAGAACCGGATAATAAAGACTGCCGCAGAAATGAATACCCATGACCCCCATGATGCCCACATGAACCAGAGAACAATCGACTATGTGGAGGCAGTTGCTAAAGGCGGCTCTGGCATGGTTATTCTCTGGAACGCCTACCTTGATTATCCTCTTGGCGCAAGGATGGCTGACGGGTTGCGAATTGACTCTGATGAATATATACCGGGTTTTATAAAACTTGCAGAAGCAGTGCATAAATATGATTGCAGATTATCCGTGCAGATGATGCATGCCGGCCCCTGGTGCCCTGCATCGCTCGCCGGACGCCCGCCCATTGCCGCCTCAGTGATGCGAGAAGAGGTATATGGTTTCTGGAGTGATGAAACAGCTGAGGCAACATTAAGTGAGATTGAAGAGATTCAGGAAAAGTTCGTAAAGGCCGGGGAGCGTTTAAAGCAGGCAGGGGTTGATCACCTTGAGATACACTGCGGCACGCAGCACCTGGGCAACACCTTTATGTCGCGTCACTGGAATAAACGCACTGATAAGTACGGCCCCCAAAGCCTGGAAAACAGGGCCAGGTTCATGATTGAGATACTTCAGAAGATGAAGGCGCGTCTGGGTAAAGATTTCCCGATCGGTGTTCTATACAATGCAGCTGAATATGGTGTGGACGATGGTATAACAGCGGCAGAGGGTCAGGAGTTCGGCAGGCTGTTTGAGGCAGCGGGCGCTGACAACCTTCATCCCAAGGCAGATGGCATAGGTCCGCTATACAGTTTAATTAACTGGCCAGAGGCGGTCTGTTACCCTGAAGTGCCAGACCCTTTGCCAAAAGAACTTGATGGAAGCAAAAGTGGTGCAGGTTTCTGGGTGCCTCTTGCTGCAATGGTAAAAAAGGCTGTAAATATACCGGTTATTGCAACCGCTGGCATTAACGCTGAAATGGGAGAGAAGATCCTTAAGGAGGGCAAGGCGGACTTTATCGGCATGACAAGACGCCTGCTTGCTGACCCAGACCTTCCCAACAAGATCGCCGAAGGAAGGCTTGATGATATTGCTCCGTGCACACGCTGCCTCTCATGCATCGAGGCAATACATACTAATTATATTCCCGGTGTCCCCGGAAAATCATATTGCCGCATAAATGCATCCCTCGCAAAAGAGCGGGAATATGAGATCAAACCCGCAATAAAGAAGAAAAGGGTTATGGTAGTGGGTGGAGGCCCTGCCGGTATGGAGGCTGCAAGGGTAGCAGCCTTAAGGGGACATGATGTAACGCTGTATGAAAAGGAACATAAACTGGGGGGCTCTGTACCTGTTGCAGCCATAATCAAGGGGCTTGATATTGAAGATCTCCCGGCCCTGGTTAGATATCTGCATACCCAGATGATCAAGCTTGGCGTCAGGGTCAATCTTGGCATAGCAGTAGACAGGGCGCTTATTGAGAGTATAAAGCCCGATGTGGTCATACTGGCAACCGGCGGGCTCTATTCCATTCCTGAAATACCAGGGATCAATTCACCAAAGGTTGTTAAGGCCGCTGATCTGAATCGAAGGCTTAAATTTTTTCTGAGGTTCTTTAGCCCCAGGCTGCTCATATGGGCAACAAAATTATGGATGCCCATAGGCAAAAATGTTGTCATTATCGGTGGAGGCATACACGGGCTCCAGACCGCCGTGTTTCTAGTGAAGCGCGGCAGGAAGGTAACAGTGGTTGAGACCGCAGAGAAGATGGGAAAGATGGTGATTGAGAATCACAAGGTTCGACTGTTCGGGTGGCTTGCGCAAAAGGGGGTGACCCTGTATCCCGGTGTAAGGTATGAGGAGATAACAGATAAGGGGCTTACGATCACTACGAAAGAGGGGGAGAGAAAGACCCTGGCAGCAGACACCATATTGCCTGCATTGCCAATGGTGCCTGACACGGGGTTAATAAAAAGCCTGAAGGGCATAGCCCCAGAAATATATCAGATTGGCGACTGCGAAGACCCTGCCCTGATCATAGATGCGATAGGTGATGGTTCACGTATTGGCAGGGCGATTTAATTTAAAAAAGGAGACACATATATGACCCGTGAAGAATTTGATGTTTACCTGAAAAAATTTAACAGCAGGGATTATGACGGTTTTCTTGAATACTTTGCCGATGATAATGAATTTGAACTGGTACATATCGGCGGTTCATTTAAAACCCGTGAATCAGTAAAAAGGTTCTATGCCTTCCTTCATAATTATATCAAAGAGAGTGTTATCATAGACCGTTTTGTCTCTGATGAAAATAATGTCGTGCTTGAGGTCAGAGTAAAGATTGAGGGAGTAAAGGAGTTAACCGCTGAGGCAGTAGCAGCCTCTGACTGGCCGAAACTCACGCCCCTTAAGGTCGGGCAGGTAGCAGTGATCCCCCAGTTCATTCATTATCATCTGGAAAAAGGGAAATTCAAAAAGGTCGTTTGTGCGGAGTTGTAAAATATAGAGCTTTCAGCGGTCAGCTGTCAGCATTGATCAAGAAACTGGAATAAACACTTGAAACCGTGAAGGCACGGGGGTCTGCCCCTATATTCAATGTTTAGTATGACCCGTAAGGACCGAACTAATGCATTGCCCGGCATAGCCTTGGCGACAACAGCTTTCGACCCTGCTTTTCCTCAATATCACCCCATCAAATCAAAAACCTCATCAGATAGTCCAACCAGGGCATGTCCTTCATCAATCACTCTGATTTTTTCTATTTTTCATTTTAATAACTCCTCCAGTATCTTCACAATACGGCCGGTAAAGTCCAGTGTGCCCCATATGAGGATCTGTATCTTAAGCTCCTCCTCAAAATAGACCGCATCAATCCTGCATCTTCTGTCCTGATCATCTGCCCCGCTTTTAATCGCAATAAGTGCATTACTGATCCTTATATATTCATCCCTCTCCTTATTTTCTGCGTGTACCACCGCAGAAATCCATGGCTCTGGCGTAACAGTAACATCGTCCTTTGCCTTCTGTATGCGTGCAGGTCTTTCATCAGGGGCATCCTTTGCGCCTACAAAACTTGTCAGGTCATTGCCATGTATGCGCCACCTTCCACCCACCTTGTTTGCCTTTAGTTTTCCTTCCTTGATGTACCTCATGATCGTCTTCTTGTGCATACCCAGAAGCTCGGCAACCTTATCAATCGAATAGAGATATTTTTCCATGCCTTATTACTCCTTTTTATCCCTTTTTAATAGCTTTTATATTACTTATTATTCTTTTTTGTCAATATTTATTTTCCTATCCAAAATGGTTTGACATGAAGATGCAAGTTATCTATTAATGTTTTTACACACTTCACAAATAATCAAGGAGGTAATATTTATGAAAAAACTCATGTTATTGTTTGTTGCAGTTCTCTTTTTTCTGGCAAATGCAGCTACCGTCTCAGCAGAAGAGGAGATAATAAAACTACCTGCCCCCCAGACAGAGGGCGGAATTCCTTTAATGAAGGCTTTGAGTTTAAGAAAAAGCACAAGGGGAGATTTTGGCCCGGCTGTTAAACTTACCATGCAGCAGATGTCAAACATGCTGTGGGCAGCTGATGGCATAAACAGGCCAGGCACCAACCATCGTACTGCGCCTTCGGCAGCCGACTGGCAGAATATCGATATCTATGTGACAACAGCGGACGGCCTCTTTTTATATGACGCAAAGGAACATGCGCTAAAGGTCCTTGGTAAAGAAGACATACGCTCTGTTGCAGGGACTCAGCCATTTGTTCCCGGCGCCCCAGTAAACCTTATCTATGTCGCAGACTATGAAAGAGCCAGCTTTGGGGGGCAAAGAATGAAAGACACTGAGGTAACATGGTCATATGCAAACACAGGATTTATAGCTCAAAACGTTTATCTGTGGTGCGCATCAGAAGGGCTTGCCTGTATAGTCAGGGCATTCGCTGATGCAGACGCAATAAAAAAGGCGCTCAACCTGAGACCTGAACAGCATTTTGTACTTGCCCAGACAATAGCTCAGTTTAAGAAATGATAAACCACCCTGTAGACAAGGCATGCCTTGTCTACAATCCTTCGGGCATGCCTTTTCTCTACAATTATATAGGCATGCCTATACAAATAATACTTCTCATAAACTGTTTATGATAAAATAAATTAACCCTTGTATTTCCATATAGACTTTCTATCCATTAATGTATAACCTGTCCAGAATCAACCTCTCCTGTGAGAATAAAAATGTTACGATATGCCTATACATACCTTTTGCCTTTTTTAGTCCTTCTTACTTCCACCGCTGCAGCAGTGGAGGAACGTCCATTTGATATTAATACCAGTGCTAAAATAGTGGTATTTGGTGATGCGCACGGGGCATTTGAAGAGCTTACATCTCTCCTTAAAGAGACCGGCATGATTGACAACAGCCTTAACTGGGCAGGAGGAAGAAGCCATCTTGTGAGCATGGGAGACCTAATAGACAGGGGGCCGCGTTCACGCGATGTTGTAGAACTAATGATTAAATTGCAGGCCCAGGCAGAGAAGTCAGGAGGCGCTGTTCATGTGTTGCTTGGGAACCATGAACTGATGGCCCTGACAGGCAACCGGGATTATGTGACACAAAATGATTACTTGGCATTTGCGAGTGATGAAACAGCAAAGGAGCGTGAAGGGCTCAGGCTTGAATATTTGAAGGGGCATGAGGGGCAAAATGATAAAAACTATAATGATGAGTTTGATAGACTCTATCCTGCGGGCTTTTCAGCTCTGGACAGGGCATTCGGACCAGAAGGCACCATAGGCAAGTGGCTTTTTAACCAGTTATTGATCCTTAAAATTAATGACACGGTATTTGTACATGGCGGTTTACCTTCAGAACTTATGGACAGATCACTTCTTGAAATAAATACAGAGGGAAAGAGAGAGATAAAGAGGTATACAGATACTGTCAGCCGCCTCAGGAAGGCATCTGTTTTGCCCGTTTATGTGGGTTATCATGACCGCTTAACCTACCTGAACGCAAAGGCAAAAAAACTTATTGATTTAGACCCCGATATCAACACAAACAAGGAAAAAAGCCCCCCCTGGTTCAATGATGTGCTTGAGCTTTTTGATACACAGAATGCGCTATTCTTAGGCAGTGATAGCCCCCTCTGGTACAGGGGCACATCATTATGCAATATAAACATTGAATCATTTATCACAGAGAGGTTTTTAAAAAGGGCAAAGGCAAGCCGCGTTGTGGTGGGCCACACACCAACCTTAAACAGCAAGGTTGTTGAACGTATGGATGGCCTTGTAATCAGGCTTGATACAGGTATGCTCAAGAGCTATTACAAGGGTCAGCCATCTGCCCTGATCATTGAAAAGGACGGCATGTATGTACATTATGCGGGGAGTAATGATAAAGAGCCACCGTTTAAGGAAAGCTACAGCCTTTCAATGAAACTATCCGGCATGACTGACAGAAAGATTGAGGAGTTCCTTGCCACAGGCGAAGTAATAGATAAAAAATACATAGGAACTGGCGTAACAAGGCCAATGAAGGTTACCCTTAAAAAGGATGAAAAGACTATAAATGCTGTATTCAAGACCATTGATACAAATCCTTTAACAAGAAAAGATTACAATGACTCTGACAGGTATCTTTATGATGTAGCTGCCTACAGGCTTGACCGGATGCTTGATCTCCAGATGGTTCCTGCTGCTGTAATCAGAAAGGTAGACGGCAAAGAGGGGGTTCTACAGTACTGGGTAGAAAACAGTATTAATGAAAGAGACAGGGAAGAGAAGGGGATCGTCTTTGATGGCTTTTGCGATAAAAATGAACAGTACTGGATGAGATATATCTTTGATACTCTTATTTACAATGAAGACAGGAACCTTACAAATATCCTCTGGACCAGGAATGATTTTATGATGGTGTTTATCGATCATACAAGGGCATTCAGGCTTTTAACAAATCGTCCGAAACAATACAGGAAGGCTCCGCTTAACGTATCAGACCTTCTTATTAATAAGCTTAATGGGTTGAATAAAGAAAACCTTAAAGAGAATCTTTCACCATATCTTCATCAATGGCAGATAGATGCTATCCTAAAACGCAGGGACCTGATTATAAAAGAGGCAAAAAGAACAGACACTAAATCATAGCGGAGCGCACAATTGATAAACAGGCTAAAAACTATACTGATCGATACACTCTTCCTTGGAGTCAAGACAAGGCCTGAAGAACGAAAGGGGGTGACCGGGCTCTTTTTATCGCTTTTCCTCATACTGATGACCACCTATTTTCTGAAACCTGCCAGGGAAATACTTATCCTCACTGAGGGAACCGCTGAAATACGCAGCTATGCTGTAGCCTTGCAGGCGGCCTTTCTGATAATCCTTTTACCGGTCTATGGATTTTTTTCAAGGAAATATAATTGCAGCGGTTTCATGCGGGTAATGACCCTGCTCTTTTCAGTAATTCTGATACTTTTCTATATTGCGGCCTTTTTTGGATACCCCATTTCTGTTGCCTTCTTCATATGGCTTGGTGTCTACAGTGTACTGGTAATTGTCCAGTTCTGGGCCTTTGCAACAGACCTGTTCACAAGAGAGGCAGGAGAAAGGCTCTTTGTCATAATTGCCTTTGGCGGGTCACTCGGGGCATGGGTAGGTTCTGCCATAAGCCGACTGCTCGTAAATTACCTTAATGCCCATGAATTGATTCTGCTCTCATCTGTCACACTTATCCTCTCCATGATGCCAGCCCTTTATGCGGTAAGGGCTCTGCCACAGGAGTGTCTTCTTCAGGAATGTGCTCCTGTCCGGGAAATAAAAACATCATTTTTTGCATGCTTTCAGATTGTTCTTACGCGCAGATTTTTACTCATGGTAGCCATATTTATTATCCTGTTTAATCTTATTAACAGTACGGGTGAATATCTGCTTTCATCAACCCTGGAAAGAGACTTTTCAGCTGGTATTGAAAGCGGGAATATTGTAATGGAAAAATCTGTATATGTCGGCAAATTCTACAGCGGATTTTACACCATTGTTAATCTTGCAGGGGTAATACTTCAGTTTTTTGTTGTTTCAAGACTGATAAGATACGCCGGTTTCAACTGGGCATTTGCCTTTGCCCCCCTGATAGTATTACTCGGTTACAGCAGCCTGTTTTTTATCCCGACACTTGCCTTTTTGCGTATAGTTAAAATCTCTGAAAACAGTCTTGATTACTCCCTTCTTAATACCACAAAACAGATGCTTTACCTGCCTCTTGCCAGACAGGAAAAATATGAGGCCAGGGCAACTATTGATTCCTTTGGACAAAGGGCAGGTGATCTTCTTCAGGCTGGAGTAGTTTTTATCGGTCTCAATTATTTTCATTTTATTTACAAAGGGTTTATCTCTGTAGTAGTATTTTTTGCCATTGTTAATGTAATCCTTGCATATTTTATTCTGCGTGAAAGAGACAGATTAATAAAATGATATATTTATCTGAGGAATAATTTTGAGATTTCATAATTCACGTCTCCTGTTTATTGCATTTTTAGCTCTCATCTTAATCTCTGTGATGAGTATTAATGTGCTTGCTGCTGACTTTATCCGTGTTGATAAACTGCGTTTTATGAGGGGTGATAAACCCTATTACTTCTGCGGGGCAAATTTCTGGTATGGCTGTTATCTCGGTGCAACCGAAGAAGGAAGAAAAAGGCTTGCAAAGGAACTGGATCATATGAGATCCCTTGGCATAGTTAACCTCAGAGTGCTGGGTGCATCTGAAGAGTCTCAAATAGAACGATCTGTTACACCTGCCACCCAGTCAGCATCAGGGGAATATAACGAAATACTGTTGAAAGGGCTGGATGTACTTCTTGCTGAGATGGCAAAGCGCGACATGACAGCGGTGATATTTCTCAATAACTACTGGGAATGGTCAGGCGGGATGTCTGCCTATATGTCATGGTTAAGTGATGAGGCGCTGATTGACCCTGGCGCAACAGGCCGATGGGTGGACTTTATGGCCTATTCTGCCAGGTTTTATATGAACCCGAAGGCACAGAATCGTTTTCGCGAATATATCGCCACAATACTGAACCGCAAAAACACAGTTACAGGCGTTCAATATAAAGATGACCCGACCATCATGGCATGGGAACTGGCTAATGAGCCCCGCCCGGGGGCTGATGGTGAGAATGGCCAGCTACACAAGGGTATCTTTTTAAACTGGATTCACGGGATAGCAGCATATATAAAATCCATGGATAAAAACCACATGGTAAGTACCGGGAGCGAAGGCATGCATGGTTGTCTTTATGATGAAGAGCTTTTTCTCAACACGCACGGAGGGCCTGTTATAGATTATGCAAGCATGCACCTGTGGCCCAAAAACTGGGGCTGGTTCAGTGCGAATAAGATAGATGAAACCCTCCCCCCTACCCTTCATAAGGCAACAGCGTATATTAATAAGCACATAGAGCTGGCAACAAAACTTGGAAAGCCAGTTGTGCTTGGTGAATATGGCATGGAGCGTGATGGAGGCACATTCATGGCAGGTACACCCACAACAGCCAGGGACAGATTTTTAACCCACATATATAATATAGTTTATGAGAATGCATCAAAAGGGGGCCCGCTTGTGGGAACCAATGTCTGGGCATGGGGCGGTAAGGGGCGGCCCCAGCATAGTGATTATTTCTGGAAAGAGGGCGACCCCTTTACAGGCGACCCGCCACAGGAACACCAGGGGCTAAATTCGATATTTGATACTGATACCAGCACCCATGTAATAATCAAAAACCATAGTATTAAAATGAATAGCCTTAACTCTGGTAACTAATGGCTGATATAAAAACATCTCATATAAATATAGTATCAGGGGCTAAAAAGAAGATTGAGGAGATGAAAGGCAGCAAGGCTTGATCACTCCGTGGATCTGGCGGTTAATGATATCTGTTTTTCCAGCTTGTTGAACAGCTCCTGCGGCTGGATAGGTTTTGATGCATAGTCATTCATCCCCGCGGCCAGGCACATCTCCCTGTCACCCTTCATGGCATGGGCAGTCATGGCTATTATAGGGATGTCATGATTTTTCACATTTGATTCATGGTTTCTTATTATCCGCGTTGCCTCAATGCCATCCATCTCCGGCATCTGGATATCCATAAGCACAAGATCATAATTATCATTCGCAAGCGCATTTAATGCCTCCTTTCCATTGGAAGCAATGCTGTACACAAAACCAGCCTTTTCTATAATTTTCTGTATGATCTTCTGGTTGACTATATTATCTTCAACAATAAGTATCCTTATCTTGCTGCGCCTTTCATCATATACAGAGTGTTTAGTGACAATCTGGTTCTTTTTGACCTTTTCTGTCTGTTTTTGTGAAGAGAGCACCTCCACCAGGCAATCATATAAGAGTGACCTTCTGATGGGCTTTGTAAGATAGGCTGCAAACCCGATCTTTTCCATGCGCGAGGCATCGCCTCTCATGCCCTGGGTTGTAAGCATAATAAGTGGTGTGCCCTTTAATACAGGGTCATCCTTAATCATCTTTCCAAGCTCATCACCTTTGATGCCTGTTATACGCATATCAAGTATAACAGCATCATAAGGAATATTATCCCTTGCTGCCCTGCGCATGAATTTCATGGCCTCTTCACCTGATTCAACCGCATCAAAGGCGCAACCCCATGATTCAAGATACCCTGTCAAAATCCTGAGACTGGTTCTATTCTCATCAACAACAAGAAATCGTTTGTCTCTTGTGCCGGTTAACGGCGGAGGTTCTATTTCATACTGATTCTCCTGCTTTTCTAATAATGCTGTGAACCAGAAGGTTGAGCCTTTTCCTTCTGAACTGATAACGCCTATATCGCCATTCATAAGTTGTGCAAGCTTCTTTGAAATACTTAAGCCTAGCCCTGTGCCGCCATATTTCCTGGTTATGGAAGAGTCGCTCTGCTTGAATGATTCAAAAATAATATCCCTTTTATCATCAGGTATGCCAACCCCTGTGTCCTTTACCTCAAACCTCAGTTTCACATGCCTGCCCTGCTCCTCTGTTGAAAAAACCCGCAGATGTATCTCGCCCTTATCTGTAAATTTAATGGCGTTGTTGGTTAAATTTAAGATTATCTGTCTTATACGGCCAGGATCGCCCCTCAGGAGATTTGGCGTTTCATGATGAATCTCATAACTGAATTCAATACCCTTTTTCTGTGCCATCATTGCAGGAAGTTCAACAACCTCTGCAACCGCATTCCGAAGGTTGAAATTGATCGTTTCAAGATCAAGCTCTCCTGCCTCGATCTTTGAAAAATCAAGTATATCATTGATGACGGTAAGCAGGCTCTCTGAACTTCTTAAACCAGTCTCGATAAGTTCAAGCTGTTCTTTTTCCAGGTTTGTGGATAAGAGAAGATTGAGTATACCCATCACGCCGTTCAACGGGGTTCTTATTTCATGGCTCATATTTGCCAGGAATTCGCTCTTTGATTTGTTGGCCAGTTCCGCATCCCTCATTGCCCTTTCAAGTTTCTTTTCGGTCTCCTTTCTATCTGTAACATCCCTGACAAAGATAAGGGTCGCAGGCCTGCCATTATGCTCTATTTTGGCAACCGATACCTCTACATATACAACTTCGCCATTCTTTTTTATGCCTTTGTGCTCGTAACGTTCAGCCCCGGCGATTTCACCGTGTAATCTGCTTTGCCCGCGTTTTGTTAAAAGTTCAATATCATCAGGATGAATCAGATCAATACCTGGCTTTCCCACAACCTCTTCAGGAGACCCATATCCATATATTCGTGCATAACTGCTGTTTACATATATATGTATGCCGTCCTGAATAATTGCAACACCATCATAAGAGCTTTCTATTGTTGTCCTGTATTTTTCTTCGCTTTCCTTTAGTCTGTTTTCAGCCAGTTTACGTTCTGTTATGTCACGGATTACTGCTTGAGTGTATGATGTTTCCAGATCAATAATATTCGGTCTGATCTCAACATCAATAAGCTCTCCATTCGCCTTTACCAACTGTGTTTCAGCATGAAGAACACTCTGGATATTTTTTTTAATTATTTCTTTGTCTGCTTCTCTGTGAAGATCAGGTATTGTCATTTCAAGGAGTTGTTCTCTAGTGTAACCCAGCATTTCACAGGCGCGATTATTTACCTCCTTAATCCTTCCTTTTTCGTGAATGATAATAGCATCAATGGACTGATCAAAAAGCGCATGGTATTTCTTTTCACTTTTTAATAGGGCGCGTGCCCTTTGTTCAACCCTTTCTTCAAGTTCCTGATTAGCCTTTTTTAGTAATTCCTGGGCCTCCTTTCTTTTTGATATATCAGAATAAAAGGTAAACCCGCCAACAATCAGATTATTGTAGATAATCGGCGACACCCTGCAAAGCACATCGATCTTTCTGCCATCCTTGTGCCACCTGACAGTTTCATATTCAACAGACTCCCCTCTTTGCAGTTCAGGAGTTACTAAATTTGAAGAAAGATCATCCACGCCTCTGATGATAAGCTCAGAAACCGATTTTCCTATTGCTTCATCCTTTGTATAACCGAATATCCTTGTAAATTCCGGATTAATATACTGGATATCAGGATTGGTATCTGTAATCACAATACCTATCTGGGCCTCCTCAAACATGGTTTCAAAAAGGATGTTTTTTACAGGCAGCTTTGTTTTTATGGGGATTGAGATATCTCTTTCCATGGAATTTTCACTGTTATATTAAAAGTATTGTTTTAGAAATTGCAACTGCTATGCCAGACTATAGCATGCCTTATTATGTCTTTTTATTGTTATTTTTCTGTTTTTTTTAATTTCACCAGCCGGTTTGTTAGATATAGATCAAACAAAAGTCATTTTTTTGACTTTTATTATTTGTAACACTTTAGTTTTAAAAAATTAGGCAGGCAAATCCAGAATAATTTTAGATTCTCCTACTTTGCCGATAGTTACTTTAGCAAGGGATAGGACGGTTTCTACTGGATTTTTTCCTTGTAATTCTGATGAACGAAACAGGGTCATAAAAACGTCGTGCGTTTTGGCTCCATCTTTAGAGCGGTTCTGTTGTGAGACCTTTCTGGTCAGCACGGGTTTTCGCATCTGTTGTTCTGCATGGTTGTTGCAAGGGCTGACGTTTTCATATTCCAGGAACGTGAACAGCTCATCTTTGTGGCGGTTCAGCCTCTTAATAAGCCTTTTAGCATCTTTGTCCATATGATCTTCCTGCAAAAATTTATCAAGGCGAT
>CAYWRH010000056.1:0-24973 GCA_964460435.1 uncultured Desulfatiglans sp. | reverse complement strand
TGCCTGCACATACTATTTCATTTAGTCCAAGGATTTATTTTTTATCCGTGGTTTTTTCCAGTGCATACATAAACTGCACCTCTGTTGCCCCTGGTATGCCAAAAACATACTCAACCCCTTCACTCTTTAATACCTCTATTAATGCCTCTGCGCCTCTGATTTTTGGCATCTATTTTCTCCTTATTATTTAATTTCAATTTGCTTCTTTTTTGGTTTACAACAATATATTAATTATATCTATCCTTTCAAATAATATTTTACATGTGAGGACAAATCTCTGTGAATATGGCAATGTATAAGTTGTAAGATACCTGGTGAAAAAAATGGATTACCCGATCAAGTCGGGTAATGACGGGGCGCGGATTGGATTTCCCGATCAAGCCTGCGCCAACCTGCTTCGCCAAAGCTTTCGACGCCACATGAAGCTGTGGCGGAATAAAATGGTGATCATAGAGGATATGACAAGGCAGTCAAGTCAGGTAATGAAAAAAGGTCAGGACCGGGCTGTACGCTTGAGATATTTTAAGAAATCGTCATTCCACGGCTTGACCGTGGAATCCAGTAGTTTTATAGTTAATCCTTATTAATTCAAGGAGAAACCAGAATGACATCCATATCAGAACTTAATTCATACGGCGAGGAACTTGAAAGGAAGTTTGCGCTTCGTACATCCCCGATTGCTGTAAAGATGCTTAAGCCGGAAGATGAGATACCTTCCGGGGCAGTAAGGCCATCCATAGAACTGGGGCACCCCATTGCACAGTGCCAGGCATTTTCATTATCGCGAAGAGATAACAGGAGCATCGCAATGCTGAAGGAGGATAACAACTGTTTTGCCCCGTTAATTGCCTATGGGCATGTGGAGAGGCCTGATGACCAGGAATACAGGCTTTTCATGCGGTTTCCTGCCTTTGAAATGGGCAAATATAAGGGGATTGTCTCAGCCCCCCTGAAAAAAGCCAGCTTTGAACCTGATGTGGTGATCATATATTCAAACAGCGCCCAGATGAGGGGGCTTATCATGCCTCTCCATTTTTTGCAGAAGGAGGATGATGTTATGTATCACTTTTTTCCTCCGGTGTGCTCCTATCTGCTCGTGCCTGTGATTCAGAATCAGAAGTATATGGTTGCGCTCCCTGACCCTGGAGAGCATATGCGGGCACTTTCGGGTGAAGATGAGATTATTATTTCCATTCCCGGTTCAAGGCTAAAGGAGCTGATAGAGGGGCAGAAATTGACCGAGGGGTATAAGCAGGGTTACAGGGATATCAATTATATGATGAACTATAATTTTCCGCTCCCGCCGCTATATCAGGAGCTTTTCAGGAGGTGGGGGATGGGGGATAAAAGCTAGGTTCAGGGCTCAAGGCGAAAGGATCAAGGAAAGGCTAGGCGCAGAGCGCATAGGGCAAGGCGCTGGTAAAAAGGTTTTTAAAGATTTGCCTTGTGCCCTGCGCCCTGTGCCTTGAGCCTGTATACAGAAACAACTTTCACCCTTTTAAAAGGTTAATCATGACTAAATCACAAATGAAAGCGACATCATTCCTCCCTGACTATTCCGGTAACAGCATCGTGAACCTGATGAGTTCCATTCGGGCTCTCTACGGAAATGATCACCTTTATCCCCTGCTTAACGGGTTTGATATCGGGCCTTATAAGAAAAAAAACATTGTCTTCATCGTTATTGATGCACTCGGCTACAATTATCTGATGGAATATGGCGATGATACATTTCTGAAAAGGCACACCACAAGAAAAATGACATCTGTTTTTCCATCAAGCACTGCATCAGCATATATCAGCCTTATTACAGGGGTTGCTCCGCAGCAGCATGGACTTACCGGGTGGTTCATGTATTTAAGGGAGACAGGCATCATTACAAGCGTACTCCCTTTTGTTACAAAGGCGGGTGGTATCCCGCTCAGAAATATCCCGTTCACAGATATCTTTGGCCAGAATACTGTATTTACAGGTTTAAATGCCGCCTCATACTCTATTATCCATAAGAGCTATGCAAATTCACAATGCTCTGCCGCCATAACAAAAGGCTCAAAGAAAAAGGCATATTCAGATATTAAAGGGTTTTTCAGTAATATTGAGAATATACTGGCCTCAGGCGCTGGCAGGAAATTCATATTTGCATACTGGGATCAGATTGACAAAATCGCCCATGAAAAAGGGGTTAAAAGCAATGAAACCATTTTTGAGCTGAAAAAGATAGACACTGAAATCTCAAAGCTGGCCCTTTTACTTGATAGGTATAATGCCTCACTTTTTGTTACCTCTGATCATGGGATGGTTGATTCATCAGAAAAAGATACAATAAGTCTATCTGATCACCCTATCCTGAAAGATGTACTTTTACTTCCTATTACAGGAGACCCCAGGGTAGCATACTGTTATATCAAGTCCGGAATGGAGAAGGATTTTGAGAACTATGTAGGCAAATATCTTGAAGAGTACTGCAATATGTATAAAAGCAATGAGATTATTGAAAAGGGTTTTTTCGGCCTTTATGAACCAGACAGAAAACTGCACCAGAGGACAGGTGACTATACCCTTGTAATGAAGAAAAACTATATGGTACGAGAGCCCCTTTCAGGCGAAAAAAACAAGGAACTGATCGGGATACACGGAGGCCTTACATCTGATGAGATGTTTACTCCCCTGATTGTTCTGTAAAGTAGCTGCTTTACCACAGGCAGCTTTAATGTTATCATTCCTTAAAACAAAAATGGAGGTTATCATGCTTGAAGAGATAAAAAAGGGGCTGCTCTCAGGGCTTGGAGCTGTGTTTCTTACAAAGGAAAAGATAGAAAGGATCACCCGCACAATGGTTGACGAGGCAAAGATCAGCAAAGAGGATGCCCATAACCTGAAGGAAGAGCTTTATAAAACAGGTGAGCGTGAATGGTCTGAGCTTGAAGATATGTTCACAGGCATTATCAAGAAAATCATGCAGGGGCTTGATCTGTGCAGCCGGAAAGAGATGGCCGATTTACAGAAAAGGGTTGAGGAGCTGGAAAACCGGGACAGAAGAGAGGCAGAACAGAAAACCTGCAACATTTAAAAGGTGAACTGAGAGTGCATTTTCGTACTATCGCAAGACTGGGCAGGTTCAAGGAGGTTATTGTTACCCTGCTTAAATACGGGTTTGAAGACCTTGTCCAGCGTCTGGAATTCCCAGGAATAGAGCTCCTGAAGAAGACAAGCAAGGATGGCAGGGATGTTGGCACCTATGTCCGGATAAGACATATCCTTGAGGATCTCGGCCCAACATTTATCAAGATTGGTCAAATCATGAGCCTTCGCCCTGATTTGCTACCCCCTGATCTTGTAAAGGAGCTCAGCAAACTCCAGGATCAGGCTGCCACAGTTGATAACAGTCTGATATCAGCGATACTTGAAAAAAGTCTGGGTGGCAGCATTGATCAGTTCTTTTCAGAGTTTGATCCTGCTCCTTTTGCCGCAGCCTCCCTTTGCCAGGTTCACAGGGCAGTCTTAAAAAAAGAGGGCGCTGCTGTTGCTGTGAAGGTACAGAGACCGGGTATCAGGAAACTGATGGAGGTGGATCTTGATATAGTTAAGGCAATAGCAGACCGTCTTCATGAACGTTCAGCGGATCTGAAGATATATGATCTCCCCAATCTTTTCAGGGTAACAAAACGCAACCTGATAAAAGAGCTTGATTTTACCAGAGAGGCAAGAAACATGAAAATCGCCAGGGCATACAAGCCTGATATCTATGTGCCTGAGGTCTATCTGGATTACTGCACTGAAAGGGTTATGGTCTCGGAATATATCCCCGGCATGAAACTGAGCGAATCATGTGACATGATTACTGACCCGCACAATATTGCAAAACAGGGGCTTAACACTGCAATAAAGCAGATACTGGAAGATGGATATTTTCATGCAGACCCGCATCCCGGAAATATCATATATTCGGCTGAAAAGGGGCTGTGCCTCATAGACTGGGGCATGGTGGGGAGGCTCTCTGAAAGGGATCGCTATGAGCTTATTGACCTCATAAAGGCAATTGTTGAAAGGGACAGCGGCCTTTTAATGGAGACACTTTTACGAATTACAGTCAAGGAAAGGGATGTGGATGACAGGGCGCTGGAGAGGGAGTTATCCGAAGTGCTGGATCTCTTCTTTTCGGGGCAGATCAAAGACCTTAATATAGGGCATCTGCTTCTCGCCATTATTGAGCTTTTAAGAGAATACAGGCTTAAGCTGCCGCCAGACCTTGTAATTATGATCAAGGCACTTGTCACGGCTGAAGGAACTGCAAGGCAGATATACCCTGCCCTTAATGTGCTTACAGAGGCAGAGACATATATCAAGAGAATAGCATCCAGACGCTACAGGTCAGAAATTCTGTGGCACAGTATAAAACGGGCTTTCTTTAAATTTGTAGCCATACAAAAGGATATCCCGGTCAGGATTCTGAGGATAGCTGACAAGATTGAGCGTGATGAACTTGCCATACGCTTCAGACATGAAAACCTTGAAAGCCTCAACCATACCCTTGAAAATATCTCCAACCGCGTTGCATTCAGTGTTATCATAGCCGCCCTCATCATAGGTTCATCCATGATAATAACAACCGGGATAGGGCCTTTTTTGTTTGGCTTCCCCGCGCTTGGGATAATAGGCTATCTTATATCAAGCCTGCTCGGATTATGGCTTATTGTCATAATTATCAAGACAAAAAAATACTAGCTTTTTCTCCTTGTAAACATATTGTAGATAACAGGCAGCACATACATTGTAAGGATGCCTGATACAAGTATGCCTCCGACAGATGCAGCGCCGCATGCCTGTCTCATTTCCGCGCCTATTCCTGATCCTGTTGCAAGCGGGAGCATACCCAGCACTGCGGCGAGCGTAATCATGACAACAGGCCTGAACATATCACATGCTGCCCTTACCATTGCCTGATGTCTTGGCACCCCCTCCTTAACCAGCACATTCAGCCGGTCCATTATCAGGATCGCATTATTCACAACAATGCCTATGAGCATTACGCCCCCCATGAGTGCAAAGAGCTCAATGCTTTTTCCTGCTGCAAAAAGACCGTAAAAGACGCCTATCAGGGCAAGCGGAACTGTTATAAGTATAATAAATGGCTGTTTGAAAGACTCCATAATTGCGGCAAGTGACAGAAAGACAAGCAGAAGGGCAATCATTGCAGCCTCAGCTATTTCGGCCTGTGCCTCTGCCATTACCTCGTACATGCCTGAAAATGAAAATTTATAGCCCGGCATCAGTCCGCCTTTTTCATTGAGAGCCTTTGTTATCATGCTTACGGCAGTGCCAAGAGGCATGCCCTCTTCAAGATTGGCAAAGAGTTTTGAAATCCTGAGTTTATCCTTTCTTATTATCTTTACCGGCATTGTAGTCTCTTCAATATGTGCCAGGTTTTCAAGGAGAATGGGCGCACTTTTGCCAGGCAAAAGGGTGTTATTAATCTGTTCCTTACCCTCTGTTTCTGCCAGCTTTACGACAATATCATAGTTTCTTGCATTGCGCTTGTATGTCCCGGCCTCAATGCCTTCAATGTTTCCTCTCATCACAATGCCAAGACCTGTTACAGGTGATCCAATATCAGCCATTATCTCCCTGTTCGGCCTGATCCTGATCTCAGGCTTTCCTATCCTCACACTGGTATCCTGATCAATTATCCCCTTAAAATCCATTGTGAGCTCCTTTGCCTTTATGGCAAGGCTGTCAAGCACCTTTAGATCATCGCCCGCGATTTCAAGCTCTATGCCTGAACTCTGTCCGCCTACTATGGTTGGGATACTTGCTGCTATGACAGCATCCGGGACATCTGCAAGCCGGCTTCGTATCTCCTTGAGAAGATCATGAATGGACTCATCTCTCTCTGTCTTGTCACTGAATTTGAGAAGAACCTGCGCAAGGTTTACACCCTCTGATGCCTGCCCAATCATGCCTTCGACCTTCCCGATGCTCATTAGCACATGCTTGAGATTTGGAAGACTTTTAAGCCTTTCCACACTCTCATCGACCCGTTTTTTGGTGTGGTTCAGGCTGTACCATGTGGGAAATTCGAGTTTTACAAAAATATCACCTCTGTCAGACTCGCTTACAAACCCGCTACCCAGCCCGGATGCAATAAGGAGTGAACTGAAAAAGAGAAATGCTGTCAGTATCAGTACGCCGATCCCGGCAGATTTGTGTCTTTCAAGAAAGGATAATGATTTGCCATAACCATGCACTATTTTATCAAAAAGATTGTTCCACCCCTTTTCCATTATTGCAAGGTGCGATTTCGAGTTCTTGTCCTTTGGTTTTAACAATAGAGAACAGAGCAGGGGGGTGAGTGAAAAGGAGATAAAAAGCGAAACAAGGGTCATGATAACCATTGAAAGGGCAAATGATTTTATGAAAACACCAACCTGACTTCCCATTACGGACAATGGGAAAAGAACAACAACATTTGTCCCCGCGCTTGCCAGAACTGCTATAAATGTCTCTTTTGCCCCTAGCCTGGATGATGCTACAGGGTCTCCTGTTTCGTCAAGCCTTTTTGAAATCGCCTCAAGTACAACGATTGAGTTGGTAACCAGAACGCCGACTGAAAGGCCTATTGATAACAGTGTAAGGGTGTTAAAGGTGAAACCCATAAAATACATAAAGAAAAGGCCGATAATAATGGTTAAAGGCATGGTGATTGAAACAACAAGTAGCGCCCGGAAATTGTAGAGAAACACAAAAAGGATAAGGGCAGTAAGTATTATCCCCTGTATAACGTTTGACCATGCGCTGCTCATTGTTGCGCCAATAAAGGTTCCGTCATCTGTTATCCATATAAGCTCCATTCCTCCGGGAAGGCCCTCCCTGATCTTGTCCATTGCCGCCTTTACGCCGTTTACAACACTTACAGCGTTTGCATCGGATTTTTTAACAACCTTGATTGCAATACATTGCCTTCCATCAATAACCGCCATCTGCCTTAGCTCTTCGGTGCTCATCTCAACATGGCCGATATCTTTTATGTAGCAGCGCTGACCATCCACGCTGGTGATTTCAAGGTAATTCAGATCCTCGACATTGATAAAATCTGCATCATATTTTACAGAGTACTCCATGTTGTTTCCCCTGATACGGCCCGAGGGTATTATGCCTGTTCCCTGGCTTATTGCCTGCACAACGTTGGCGCTGGTAAGGCCTCTTGCAGCCAGTTTTTCTCTGTCAAGTATAACATGAACCTCTCTTTTGGCCCCGCCAACAAGGGTGACATCTGCCACACCCGAGATAACTGTAATGCGGTCACGAAGTGTATTGTCAGCATAATCATACAGCTCATCTATTGGAACATCACCGGTCAGGGCCATCTGGATGATCGGTGAGGCATTGATATCATACTTGAGTATCTTGGGGTCTTCAGCATCCTTTGGAAAGTCTGCCTTTATAAGGTCAAGTTTCTCCCTAACATCGGTTGCCGCTATGTCCACATCAACATCAAGATTAAACTGAAGCATTGTCTGTGCTACGTTTTCCATACATGTTGAAGTCACATGCTTGAGCCCGTCCAGCGTTACCATCTGGTCCTCTATTGGCTTTGCAATATCCGTTTCGATCTCTGAAGGGCTTGCGCCAGGGTATATTGTGGTTATGGTCACATATGGCATCTCAGCCCTTGGCATCAGCTCCAGACCAATCTTTCTTGCAGCATTGAACCCCAGTATGGTGAAGGCTATGATCAGGCACCCCATTGCCACCGGTCTTCTTATGGACGCATCGGAAAGAAACATTTTTTATTCCTCCCTGAGAATCGAAACTGACTCACCGTCAGAAAGGCGATCCTGCCCCATGGAAACAATTGATGCTCCGGGTTTGATATCTTTTGTGATAATTTCAATCCAGCCGTCATTTTCAAGGCCTGTTACAACATAACCTGATTTTGCCTTTCCATTTTCAACTGTAAAAATAATCGTGCCATCCAGTTTCTTGAGGGCTGATGCACGCGGGATTCCCAGGCCTTCATGTGAACTGAGTAAAACCTTTATTCTGGCAATATCTCCTGATGTAACCCCTTCAGGCGGATTTTTAATAAGGGCCTTAATTTCAAAATTTCTTAGCCTGCTGTCAATCACCGGGCTTTTATATACAACAGGAAGCTCCTCCTCATAGACAGTGCCGACACCAATTTTCATGACCGTTTTATTTGTAATTATCTTCTGGTAATAGGCAGCCGGGAGAAATGCCGAGACCTCAAGAACAGAGAGGTCATCTATCTGGACAATGGGGGTGCCTGCTGATACCATTTCGCCAGGTTCTTTGAATCTTTTGCTTACATAACCGCTGATCGGAGAAAGCCCTGTGGAGTTTTCATAGTCTTTCTGTGCAATGATATATTGTGCCCGTGCCTGTTCAAGCTGTTTTAGAGAAAGATCAGCCATTGCCTGTGCCTCATCAAATGCGGCCTTTGTCTGTATGTAACGTGACTCCTGCGATTCAAGTGCGTTCTTTGTTACAGCGCTATTGTCATTATACAGGCGCTGATAACGTTCATAATCAAGCTTTGCCTTATTATAATCAGCCTCTACTCTTTTGGCTGTTGCGAGCCTTGCCCTGTATGTAAACTCAGCAACAGAGACTGACTGTTTTGAAATATCTACAGCCTGCTGTGATTTTACCCTGTCAATGCGGAAGAGGTTTGATTTACCTGCCAAAACCCTGTCACCCTCCCTGACAAATACATCATCTATGATCCCTGAAGACCTGGCTGAAACAATGGAATAATTTCTTGTCTCAAGATTTCCTGATGTCTCTACTCTCTCTTCAAAGGTCATCTGTTTTGCCTTTGTTACTACCACAGAGGTTTTTGGTTCCTTTGATTCATCTTTCACACTGGAAGCATAGGACAAGCTTCCTGAAATCATCATTATAAAAAGTGTAAGGTATACTGTATTTTTTTTCACGATCTTATTCCTTTCCTGTTATGCCCATAACATCAGCCATTGTTGCTGAAGCTACCTGATACCTGTAATTCGCAAGCTCCATGTTGCTTTTTGTCGCTGTGTAATATGTTGCCGCCTCGAGCTTTTTGGATGAGGTCACCATGCCTTCCTTCCATAATGAGGTTGTTTCATTCAGGGCGCTTTCGGCGGAATCAAGCTCCAGTTTTATCTGTCCCCTGTTATCTGCCGCCCGGTCAAGGGCCTGTTTTGCATTTATGACCTCAAGCATTACCTTTAAACATGCCTGTTCCCTTTCCAGCATGGCCTGCGCCTTTTCCAGCTTTGCGGCCTTATATTTATTTATGTTTGCAAACCCGTCAAATAGTGTAAGGATGCCTGATGCACCGTATGTTAAGATGTCACGGTATTTAAGGAATGAGTCCATGTTACTGGTAAGGTCACCAACGAGAAATATTTTAGGCAGAAAGGCTGATATTGCCATCTTGAGTGAATCGCCTCTTGCCTCAATCCCGAGGTCAGCGGCCATGAGCTCCGGACGGTTAAGCAGCGCCGTAATAATCATCTCATTCAGCTCTTTATCTTCTATTGAAAGGGAAGGGGGTTCGCCCAGCGTTATTTCCGAAACAGGGTTGAGCCCCATGGCCTCAAGCAACTCCGCCTTGGCAAATATCTTCTGTCTTTCTACCTCGGTTAGATTATTCTGTTGCGCTGCATTAAATGCCCGCGCCTTTTCAAGATCGCTTTTAAGAATCATGCCCTCTTTATACAGGGCCTCCATCTCTTTTAAGAGGGCTATTGCCTGTTCGGATGCTGATTCTGCTGCCGCAAAGGCTGATTCCAGTGACAGGCATGAAAGATAAAGGGCAGTGACCTGAAGCCTTATGCCCTGCCTAACCCTGGTGGTTATAAGATGCTCTATATCTTCACCTTTGCGGTATGCGCTGTACATAAACCATGTCTCAGGGTTAAAAACAGCAAGTTGACCTTCAATTACCGTTACTCTTGTCTCCTGGTCAGACATGGCCATATATGCGCCTCCTACATGGCGCATCTGGTATTTGTCCGTATCTGTCCGGGTTGCCTTGATATTCACCTGGGGCAGGAAATAGCTGAATGCGATTCTTTTATCCAATTTTGCCAGGCGTGATTTTATCTCGGAAATTTTGATATCAAGATTGTTTTCAATGGCGATTTTAATACATGAGTTCAGGTCATAGGTTTTACCCTTTGCCAGAGTTTGGCTCGCTTTCAAAGTGATTTCATCATTAAATCTGTTGGTCTCCGCTTTTCTTAAGGCCATTAGATTTGTTGAACACCCCGTAAAGGCGGCCAAAGATGTAAGAGCAATAATTACAGAACAAAAGCCGTGTAATGATCTATTAATGTTAAACAATTGTGTTACTCCTCTGCCATTTTTTTGATAATTCCAAGCAGCTTTTCATAAATTCCCCTCAGATTTTTCCTCTCATCACCTGATAAATCCTTCATGACTCTGAGGACGTGTGAATATCTCAGGGGCATTGTTTCTTTACAAAAATTGACACCTTCCTGTGTGAGTTTTATAAGCAGCATCCTTCTGTCATCAGGATGGGATTCCCTCTTTATAAAACCCTTTTTCTGAAGAGAGTCGAGGTTCCCGGTCATGGTTGAACGTGTAAGATGTACCTCATCAGCCAATTCCGCAGGTGTTAACCTCATATCAGGGTGATTATAAAGGATTTCAAGTATCTCAATCTGCCTCACATGCAGTCCAAGTTTGGACCCGATTATATCGGTAACCATCTCAATTTCCCTGTGAAGGTCCAACAGATAGAGCCCTTCACGTATTATTTTTTTATCTTTATCCGGCCATGCTTTTAAAGACTCAATTATTATGTCAGTGTATCTTTGGTTTTTCATCCCTGTTTCCTGCTAAAAAACTCCAACTAAGTTTGCCTACTTATAATACGGCGCAATATAATACGGTAACGAACTATTGTCAATTTATTTTTTTAAGATATCTTTACGCCTCATAACAGCAGGGTATCTGTAAAGGGAAGGAAATATCCAAAAAGGGCTTATAATAAAATCTTAGACTGCCTCTCATGTGTCATGATTCAGTAAATGATTTTATTCATAGATTAATGGAAGATATCTGAGGTCTCGCTCATGCGTTTAATTGTATCTTCCATAATAGAATCAATCTGAGGGGGTTCAATGCCAAGCAGTTGTGAAGAATACACACTGATTTGCAACCCTTGTTGCATGTGATTTCATGGCCGGATCCTTTTTTTCCATCTCCAGCATCAGGGAGTTAATCAACTCTTTAAGTGCCCCCTGTTTATTCTCAGAAATGTTTTTTTCCATATTCGATAAAAGGTAAATTGTCAGATTTGAACAATTAACTATCCAATAGTCTTGATAAACTTTGAATACACGGGCCCTTTCTTGTTCCCATAACTTTTTACAGCGGTACGACCATTTTTTATTCCTTTTATATTGTCAAGAATTACCTCACGTTTTTCCCTTACAAGCTTTTCAACCCGTTTGTCCACATCCATTATGGATTCAATTATCTCGGATATTTCCCTGTTCAGAGAGACTGCCATTTCTCTTTCCCTTTTATCAGCCATTTCAAAGGCTGACCTGTATTTTTTCTGATCACAATCGATCTCCTTTCTGATCTGCTCCCTTTTTTCAAATAATGAGAGATACTCATCAAGCTCATCAGCGGTCAGCAGCTCTTCCTGCTCTGTTGCGATATCCCTTATTTTAAAGAAGTCGTCTCTCTTCTTCTCAAGCGCCTCAATTATATTCATCTTTTATTCTCCTTCATTATTGTAAATAGCAATTATAATGCCATCGATGAAATTTATTAAGTCTGTTTGTCTATATCGGGTAGGATATAGGGGTGGGGGAAGAACGATTTTGATTTCGATAGGGATTTCGATTTCGAATGTGAGATTGTGCTTTAACAACATTATTTGGATGAAAACTGGTCTCACTGTAGGAAAAACCTTCCCTGAAAATTTATAACATGAAAAATATTCCCCATCCGGTCAGGAATATCCGGCCCGCCCCAACTTAAACGCGCCTGTAAAATTAAAAAAAGGAATCCCGACAAAATTTTGTCTTCTATTACTTATGGGGCTATCCAGATTTATCCTAATGTCAAATTATTGACATTATCATTCTGAAGATTTTTCAAAGTCAGATAAGAAAAGGCCTTTCTTTACATAAATAACCAATTAATTAAAGATGTTATATTAACAGCAGGGTTATTTTCAGATAAAGATACCGGATGGCATAGGTTGTGCTATTGAGCACTATATGAAAGATCTTTCACAGGGACATAAAAATGAATAACAGAATTAAAAAGGTCATATATATCGCTGTATTAATAAAACTATAGCTGACAAGAATAGGAAATGAACAGATTAAAAGTTATTCTCATAGCAGGGGTAATAACCCTTTTTCACTGTCAATATGGCCTGACCGGGGCAGAGGTCAAAAAAAACAGGCTTTCTGATGTTGAGGCAATTAAAAGGGAGAATTCCTGTTTATATAAATTCCAACTTGCTGAAAGGCCATTTTATTCGATAGTCGATTCAGGCAAAGAGAGGCTCTCTCTCTCATTTAATGATACAGACATAGCTGAGGGGTTAGGGGCCAGCCTTGAAAACAACCCATATTTACACCTGGATAATGCAGCAGATAAGGAAAAAACCGTTTTCAATCTTACAGCAGAAGATAACCATGGCAGGGTCACCTGCGGGTGGATAAGTGAAAGCTCCATTTTTCTCATTAATATAGAATCTTCTGATGAAACAGAAAAGCGCCAGGATGCCAATACCGGGACAACAATAAAGGATATAAGGTTCGGGTTTAAGGAAAACGCTGCAAGGATGGTTATAGGCGCATCAGAGAGGCCAACATGGAAGATAGAATACTCTGAAGCCAGTGCAATGTCACTTTTTATTAATGCCTCATCAGAAAATATTAAGACCAGAACATATAGTTCAGATAAATGGTTAAACAATGCCTCTATCACTGAAACAGGTGCAAATTCTACATTTGTAAAACTGAATCTCAGCTCAGCTCCCAACCAGACAGGGATATCATGGGTATCAGTAGGAAACAGGCTTGTGCTGGATATGGCAGAAAGGCCTGAAGAGATGCTCCTTTCGTTATCAGCCCCAGGTAACACAGTAAAAAAAGATGCCCCTGCCAAAGATAATGCCGGTGATGATTTAAAAAAAGAGTTCAGAAATATTGTAAGAATGAAGATAGATAAAAAGAAGGCAATGAACGAAAATGAAGAGAATAAAACCAGTGAAAAGGCTTCATTGCCATATATTTCCGCTGACATAAAACCCGCATTAAAGGAGCCCCTGCCGGACAGCTCTGAAACACCTGTGGATGTGGATAAACTGAGTCCTGAAGAGGCATTTATGTTAGGCCGCATAAGGCAGGCAAAGGAGATAAACGATTACAGCACAGGTATTACACTTGCTAACCAGTTTCTTAATAAATTTCCTGAATCTGCGCTGAGAGAGACGGTTGCATTCTGGCGTGGTGATTTTTATTATGATAAATATGATAAGGGTGATAAGAGCGTGGCTGAAAAGGTTATCAGGGCATATCAATATGCTGTTGATAATTTTGAAAAATCATCAAACACCCTGCCAAGCCATATCAAGATGGCAATAGTTGCTTCAGGTTCAAATAACAGTTATCAGGCTCTGGGTTACCTCAGTGTTGTGATAAGCAGCGGAAATAGTGAGTTAACGCCGCTTGCCTATCTCACACGGGGCAAGATATTTTTACAGATTGACCAGACAGAAAAGGCCCTGAAGGATTTTAAAGTAATTCTGGAGCAGTATGATGACACAAAATATGCGATGGAGGCAAACCTCTGGTTAGGTAATTACTATCATAAGGTGGGGCTCTATCAGGAGGCTGAACAGAAGCTCGATGAGATTGAGGCCAGATATCCCGATCTTTACATTGAATATCCTGAATCTATTCTACTTAAAGCAAAAAATTATATCTATCTGAAAAAATACAGGGAGGCAAGGGAGCACCTCTTCAGGGCTGTCAATATAGGGGGGCAGCAGGAGTCCATTGATCTCCTTTTATCACGCATTGGTGAGACCTATCACAATGAGGAGAATGATAAAGAGGCTGAAAAATATTACAGGATGGTGATTGACTATTATCCCGGTTCAGAGGGGGCAGCCATATCAAAGTTAAGGCTTGCAGAATATTTCTCAGATATAGCCATGCTGGATGATGTTAACAAGACAACATCTGATGAGACCATCAGCGAGATTGCCCAGCTTGAAAAGGCCTATCAGCTGTTTGAAAAAAAGGAATATGCTGAAACCATTAAAACCATAAGGGATGTTGCACTGAAACCTATCCAGACAGAAACACGAAAGGATGCGAAACGGCTCTATGTGCGATCTGTAGAGAAGGAGATTGAAAGGCTTAAAGATGCAGGGATGTATAATGATATCATCTTTGTTTATAATGAAAACAGGGAAAATATCTCAGATGATATCAACCCTGAAGCCCTTGTAAAGGTGGCTGAAAGTTACAGGAAGCTTGGGCGCAATGGTGAGGCTGTCAGGGTGTATGGCATGATAAATGCCCATGATATTGATTTGGGTTCAAGAGGAAATTTTTTGCTGGGTCTGGCGGACAGCTATATCTCCATGAACGATACCGACAGGGCAATCACCTTTCTCGAAAAGGCAAAAAAGGAGAAAATAGAACAACAGGATATGCAGAGGGTAAATATGCTCCTTGCTGATATGTATCAGCTCAAGGGCAGAAACAAAGAGGCGGAAGAGATCTACAGCCAGGTCATACAGAACAGCAGTTTCCTTCCGCCAGGCGATAGGGCCAGGGCATACCTTAACCTTGGCATCTCCTTCAAGGAGCGTAAACAGTATGATGAGGCAAGAAATGCCCTTATAAACAGCATCAATATTGGACTTGATCATAAAGAGAGCCAGGATCTGTTGCGAAGATCATACATAGAGCTGGGAAATGTGCTTTATACAGAGGGCAAATATTATCAGGCTGTAAAGGCATTTGAAAAGGGTTTTGATCTTGGCTATGACACAGATAATCAGGATTACTGGGAGATCAGGTTCAGGCAGGCAATGGGCTACATCAAGACAGGCGAAAACGGCAGGGCAGAAACGCTGCTGGGGGATATTTCAGAAGGCGGTGAGGACCCAATACTCCAGCAGAGGGCGCAGCTTAAACTTGGCTCCATTCAATTGTCAAAACAGCTTAAAGCATTATCTATGGGAGAAGATTAAGAAGCTAATGAATGATTCATCAAACAGCATACTCTGGACAGCATCTGATATAGCTATCCCCGAAGAGATATGGAAAAGGCTGGAAGAGCGCGGGTTAAAGGTGCTGCTCTCTGATAAAAGCCTTAATGTAAATGAAAAAATCGATGCCATCTCGCCAAGGGTCTGGGTGGGCGAGATCAATGGCGATTCTGAATCTGTGCTTTCTCAGCTAAGGGATGTAAAGGGTAAAATGCCCCTATTGCCGGTCATACTGATAGCCCTTCAATCAAACGTGGATGATGCGGTCAATGCTATCAAGCTGGGGGCATTTGATTATCTTAATGGTAAATTTTCTCCTGACAGATTATGGGCCATACTTGAGGCAGCCCTTGATGATTATTATATACCTTCAGGCCACCAGGGTGTCAGGGCAAAACAGGATTTTAAAAAAAAGAGGCTTGTTGCCACTCACCCATCAATGGAGAGGCTGCTCCAGATGGCAAAAAAGATCGCACCATCCCGCTCAACAGTGCTTATCAGGGGAGAAACAGGCGTTGGCAAGGAGGTGCTTGCAAGGTATATCCATGAAAACAGCAACAGGAGTGAAGGCCCTTTTATTGCTGTAAACTGTGCAGCGCTCCCTGAAAATCTCCTTGAAAGTGAATTGTTCGGTCATGAAAAGGGTTCATTTACAGGAGCAGTGAGCAGGAAAAAAGGCAAGTTTGAACTAGCAAGCGGCGGGACACTTTTACTGGATGAGATAAGTGAAATAGCCCTGTCAATACAGGCAAAGCTGTTGAGGGTATTGCAGGAAAGGGAGATAGACAGGGTTGGAGGCCAGTTCACAATCCCGGTTGACACCAGGGTTATTGCAACCACAAACAGGGAGCTTGAAGAGGAGGTGAGGGAAGGAAGGTTCAGGAGCGACCTTTTTTACAGGCTCAATGTTGTGCCGCTTATTCTTCCGCCATTAAGGGAAAGAAAGGATGATATTGCCCCTCTGGCCGAGTTCTTTCTTGAAAAACACTGCCAGCTTAACAATGTCTCCAAAAAGTCTATTGCAGGCGATGCAATAGCCTTTCTTAAGGGGAGGGAATGGCCTGGCAATATCAGGGAGTTTGAAAACATTATAGAGAGATGCACCCTCCTTGTTGATTCTGAAAAGATAACCGCCTCAGACCTTGAAATGATCTTCGGCACTGTTGAGACTCATGCATCGGGCATTAACCTTAACCAGTCTGTTGTGCCATTGAAAGAGATGGAAAAACAGATGATTATCAGGGCGCTTGATGATCATAAAGGCAACAGGACCCATGCGGCCAGGATGCTGGGTATCAGCGTCAGAACCCTTAGAAACAAGCTCCATGAATATGAGACTGACTACCCAGAACCATAGATCCCTCTTTTAAATATCCAGTTAAATGAGCGGAAGCCTCTTTAAATCAGATCGCTGTTTCTGCGCCATATAATGGAAATAACATTGACACTGACTGACATCTGCTTCGGGATTAACCCTATTATCCTGCTAACGTCAAAATATCGACGCTATACTCCGAATTTTTGGGCAAATAAATGATGTGAATTTTGTCGTTCATTTATAGGATCAAGCAAAAAGGGGGGCTCCCATCAATAAACCTGCTGCTGGCATAGGTTAAATAATGCAGCAATATCGATTACATATATCATTTGAAAGCAAAAGTCACAGAGAATATCTCCTTCAAGTATAAATGTTTTTTACATAATACACCCTGGCCATAAACAGGCCTTATTTTGGTATCTGTTTTGCAGGCATATCTGTAATAAATCAGGAGGCATCATGGAAACAATAAAATCCGGCAAAAATATGTTTATGGACAGCACCTCAAGGCTTTTGGCAAAGGCGCTTGATTTCAGGGCTGCAAGGCAGAATGTAATCTCAGGCAATCTGGCAAATGCAGAGACACCAGGGTATGTCATGAAGGAGCTGCCTTTTGAAAAGGAGCTTCAGAAGGCAATTGATGATACGACCCTCAAACCCTTAAAACTGGAACCTGGCTATATAAAAGGCAATGAGGCAATCCTGGAGGATGATTATGATCCGAACCAGTTAATAAGGGAGTATGGTGAACCAAACGAGCTGAATATAGATAGCGAAATGGCCAAGATGTCACAGAACAATCTCCTGTATGAGGTATCAACCCGGCTACTTTCAAAGAAATTTGAGGCCCTTAAGACCGTAATAGAGTCAAGGAGATAAAAGATGGATTTAATTAAATGCATGGATATAGCTGCAAGCGGTATGACCTCACAGAGAACAAGGTTGAATATTATTACAATGAACCTTGCAAATGCAAATACAACCAAAACCCCAGAAGGCACCCCGTACAGAAGAAAGACCGCCATTTTCAGGACAGTTCCGATAAATAACACATTTGAAGAGCGTTTACAGAATACGCTTGATAAAAAGATATATGGGGTTGAGGTTAAAAAAATAGTGCCTGTTGATACGGAATTCAAAAAGATCTATGACCCCACCCACCCGGATGCTGATAAGATGGGCTATGTTTCTCTGCCTAATGTAAACCTGGTTGAGGAGATGGTGAATATGCTTGATGCAAACAGGGCATATGAGGCAAACGCATCAGCAATCAGGGCTGCCAAGGATATGGCAACAAAGGCGCTTGAGATCGGCAGATAGGAGTTAAACCATGAAAGTTGAGAACATCAGCACAGAATTCCTGATCCCCTCAAAAACAGGCAAAAAGAAGGAAGAGAGCGGCATATCATTTCAGAATACCCTGAAGGAGCTTATATCAAATGTTAACACACAGATGAAAGAGTCTGACCAGCTTGCAAGGGATTTTGCCACAGGCAAAAACAATAATATCCATGAGGTAATGATAGCATCTGAAAAGGCCGGTATATCCATGAGGTTTTTGCTTCAGATCAGAAATAAATTACTGGATGCCTACCAGGAAATAATGAGAATGAGTTTTTAGTTTCAATGGTATTCACTTTATAAATTTTAAAACCAGGAGTTGAAATGGCAGAAGGCATGGGAAATATAATCGAGGTCTTTAAGGCAATACCTACAGGAAAAAAAATCTCCTTCCTGATAACCTTTGGAATAGTTATCGGCGGGTTTATTGCCCTTCTGACATATACGAACAGGCCTGATTACCAGGTGTTATACAGCAATCTTGATCCAGCTGATGCATCCAAAATAACTGAAAAACTTAAAGAGGGCAGGGTGCCGTATCAGTTAAAGGATGGGGGAAAGATCGTAATGGTGCCTGATGATAAAGTCCACCAGTTGCGTCTTGATATGGCATCTGAAGGTATAACGCCAAAGGGAGGCAGTGTGGGTTTTGAGATATTTGATAACATGTCATTTGGCACAACCGAATTTCAGCAAAAGGTCAAATACCAGCAGGCCCTGCAGGGTGAACTGGAAAGGACCATTGAGGCCTTTGATGCAATAGATAAGGCCCGTGTTCATATTGTGACTTCCGATGATTCTCTATTTGCAGAAGATGCGCAGCCTGCCACCGCATCTGTTGTTGTAAGGCTTAAACCTGGCATGCAACTGGATCAGAGGCAGCTTCAGGGGATTATCAATCTTGTATCAGGATTTGTAAAGGGCCTTAAGCCTGAAAATGTCTCCATAGTGGACATGCAGGGAGGAATACTCACAAAGGGGCATGATAAAAACAGCATCGGCGATATAAGCGGTGATCAGCTTGATTACCAGCGCAGACTTGCGGAAACTTATGAGAAGCAGATTGTAACAATGCTGGGGCCTGTTGTAGGCATGAAAAATGTGGTTGCAAAGGTCTCAGTTGATGTGGATTTCAAAAGGGTTAACACCTCTGAAGAGCAGTTTGACCCTGATAGCGCTGTGATCTTCAGCGAACAGAGGAGTAAGGAAAAGGAAACCGAGGGCAAGGGGCTCCCACAGGGCTCACCCGACCTTCTTAATACGGGAATCCAGACCGGAGAAGAGGGTGCTGCATCATCTTCAAATGTACTTGAAAGGGAAAACTCTACACTCCACTACAAGATCAACAGGGTTGAAAAACAGATCATTGATGAATCGGGTGATATTAAACGCCTTTCAGCATCAGTTGTAATAGACGGGCCTTATGAAACAGCCACTGATGAAAAGGGCAACCCCACAAAGGTGTTTAAACCAAGAGACAAGAAACTTATGAAGACCTTTGAGGATATAGTAAAAAATGCAATAGGGTTCAATGCGGATCGCGGAGATCAGGTGACAGTGTCAAATATGGCCTTCAGCATGGATAAACAGAGCATTGAAGAAATGCCTGAGGCGGTGTCAGAGGGCTGGATTGGATATCTTAAAAAGGCAAGCAAGCCGATCCTGAATGTGCTGATTGTTGGTCTGTTCTTTCTTGTTGCCATCAAGCCGTTTAAAAAATGGTTAAGCCAGACAAGCGATTATGTATCTGTCAGGGCAGCGCTGCCCTCTGGCGCACAAAAAGATGAGGCACAGGGAGTCGGTGAACTTCAGTCAAGATATTCTGAAAAGGTAAAACTTCTGGAGGCGACAAAGGAAAATCCTGATATCGCTGCTGACATAATAAAAACCTGGCTTAATGAAGTAAGCTAATTGGAGAACAGGATATTTATGGAAGGGAAAAAAAAGGCAGCAATTTTTCTCATGGTAATGGGTGAAAACTTCACAGCCCAGGTCTTCCGTCATCTTGATGACAGGGAAATAAAGATACTTGGAGAAGAGATGGCTTCCATAAAGAAGATAGACTCAAGGACAATCTCTGCTGTTATGGATGAGTTTTCAAAAGAGATGGGTGATGGAAGCATGGGTTTGTCAGGCAAGGATTTTCTCCAGAAAACCATGCCAAAGGCATTTGATACCAAAAAGGCCGATGAACTGCTTGGAGACCTGCTTTCAAAGGGCAATGAAAAGTCATTCGAGAAGCTGAGCAATTACAATCCGACTGTACTTGCCAACCTTTTGATGACAGAGCATCCTCAGACTATAGCCCTTATACTGGTCAATATGAAACACCAGACAGCGGCAGAGATAATTAAGGCGCTTCCAGAGCATCTTCAGGGCGAGGTCATTATAAGGATAGCCGATCTCGATGAGGTGCCTTCGGAGATTATAGAAGAGATACATGAGGTTGTTGATGAAATGATCTCTGACATGGGAAATGAGACCCATGCAACCCAGGGCGGGATCGAGGCTGCTGCTGAAATATTGAACAACCTTGATAACCAGACAGAAAACAATATTTTTGACAAGATAGAGAGTGTAAGGGAAGAACTGGCAGATGAAATCAGACAGAAGATGTTTGTATTTGCAGACCTTGTACGCCTTGATGACCGTTCTATAAGGGCGCTCTTAAAGGAGATCAGCAATGATGAGCTTATACTTGCGCTTAAGACAAGCTCTGATGAGCTGACGCAGAAGATATTCAACAATATCAGCCAGCGTGCGGCAGAGATGATGAAAGAGGATATGGAGGTTATGGGCCCTGTAAAACTCAAGGATGTTGAACAGGCCCAGCTTAATATTGTAAAGGCTGCAAGAAGACTTGAAGAGGAAGGGAAGATCGTGCTTGGCGGCAAGGGAGGAGATGAAGTCCTTGTATAAAAACTCTGACGATAATTTTTCCCCGCTGTTCAACATTGAATTATTTCATGCTGATGAGGTCATGCCTGAAAGGGGCTTGAAATCACATTCCGGTTCTGTTGTGTCAGATCAGTCCACTGTGATTTCATGGAACCTTCCTGAAATAGAGGAGAAGGAAGACCCCACAGCAAAAGAAGATTTCAAATCAAGGATAGCAAGGCTTGAAAGGGAGGCATATGAAAAGGGTTTTGCTCAGGGGCAGAAGGATGGCCTTGACCTAGAAAAATCAAAAATGGAGGAGATGGGGAAGCAGTATGAGGCGCTTCTGCTTGAACTCAGGGATCTCAAGATTCAGATATTTCATGAGTCTGAGGGAGAGATGCTCAGGCTTGTAGAGCTTATGTTAAAGAAAATCATAGGGGAAGAGATAAAGACAAATAGTGCGGTAATAAAACACTGTATTTCATCAGCGGCAAAATTCCTTACTGACAAGAGAAAGGTGCGTATAATCATAAACCCTGATGATATGGAAGAGGTCAAAAAGATGCTTCCTGACCTCGTAAAGCTGACAAAAGGCGGTAATTTTCAGCTTATGGAAGACCCTTCAATAGGGAAGGGTGGGTGTATGCTGGAGACAGGGTTCGGAAGGGTTAATGCAACAATAGAAGACCAGATTGATGAAATGCTCAAGGTTATAGACAAGGAATACCTGATGGTAAAGAGAGCTGTCTCATGAAAATTGCCCTTGACAGATATTACGACAGAATATGCGCCATGTGCCCTGTGGCAGTTGAAGGGAATGTAACAAAGGTTATTGGAAATGTGATTGAAGGCAACGGACCTGCAATGCCTGTGGGTGGTATCTGTCAGATTGTGTCAGCCGGCAAACAGGAGCCTTTCAGGGCTGAGGTTATAGGCTTCAGAGATCAGAACATCCTCCTGATGCCTCTTGAGAGGGCCGAAGGTGTTGAACCTGGCAGTTCAATCAAGGCTTTAAGCTTTGCAGCAACCATTGATGTGGGACAAAATATGCTTGGAAGGGTGCTTGATGGCCTTGGAAACCCGCTTGATGGAGGCGAGCCTGTAAAAACAGAAACCACTATACCACTTTATTCGCAGCCGGTTAATCCTCTATTGAGGAATCGTATTGTTGAACCACTTACAGTGGGTGTGAGGTCAATAGACTGCCTTAATACACTTGCAAAGGGGCAAAGGGCAGCAATTATGGCCGGGTCCGGCGTGGGAAAGAGCAAACTTCTGGGCATGATGTCAAAATTTACAAAGGCAGATGTCAATGTGATCGGGCTCATAGGGGAAAGAGGCAGAGAGGTCAAAGAGTTTATTGAACGCGATCTGGGTGTGGAGGGGTTGAAGAGATCAGTGGTAATAGCAGCAACATCTGATACTTCTCCGCTTATAAGGATGAGAGGGGCATACCTTGCAGCGGCAGTTGCAGAATACTTCAGGGAAAAAAACATGGATGTGCTGTTAATGATGGATTCGGTAACCAGGTTTGCAATGGCAGTAAGGGAGATAGGCCTCTCAGCGGGTGAACCTCCAACAAGCAAGGCATATCCTCCCAGCACCTTCTCCCACCTTCCAAAGCTTCTTGAAAGGGCAGGCACAAGCACGGGAAAAGGCTCAATAACTGGCATCTATACCGTTCTTGTAGAAGGTGATGATATGAATGAGCCTATAGCTGATGCTGTAAGGTCCATTGTTGACGGACATATTGTGCTGGACAGGTCTCTTGCATCAAGGGGACATTACCCTGCTGTCAATGTGCTTTCAAGTATAAGCAGGTTAATGAGCGATGTGGTAAACAAAGATCATCTTGCTCTCTCATATAAATTCAGAAGGATACTTGCTGACTATGCAAAGATAGAAGACCTTGTTAACCTTGGCGCATATGAAAAGGGCAATAACAGAAATACCGACTATGCCCTTGATATGATAGATGCCCTTAATGGTTTCTTAAGGCAGGATGTAAATGAAGGAAGCACAATAGAGACGGCTGTCGTGCAGATGACAAAGCTTTTATCCAGAGGGAACTGATATCTTGATTGCTGAAGAGATACTGTTTAAGCGAGCTTTATAAAATGAAATTCAAATTCAGATATGAATCACTCCTGTCATACAGGGGGCACCTTAAGGAAAAGGCGGCTGTTGAATTTGCACGGGCACAGATGAGGTTAAGGGAAATAGATGAAAAAATTAATGCCCTGAATGATGAAGTAGCAAAGTCAAATGATGACCTGGAAAAGAGGATGCGTGAAACCATGTCATCAGATGATATCATAAATTACTCTGAGTTTATAAATGCTCTTCTCATACAGATTGAGATCAAAAAGATGGAAAGGATAAGGGCTGAACAGGCCCTGATTCAAAAGAGAAAAAACCTGCTTGAAAAGACAAAACAGTATAAGGTATTTGAAAAGCTAAAAGAAAGGGACATGGAAAAATGGCTTCACGATCAGAATCAACTGGAATTGAAGGATATAAACGAGGCAGCAATAATAAGGCACGGAAAGGATTTCCTCTGAAAAAGAATTTCTACATAACCACACTTACGCTATTTTTTCTCCTGCTTGGTGTAAAGATTGTGATCAGCGGAATCTTCCTTAAGAGCTCGAATATTGCCATTGCAGGTGCGGATGTTGTAATGGCGCAGGATGCCCCCCAGGAGGAAAAAAAAGATGAGGGTAAGAAACTTGAAACCCTGGAACAGAGCCTTCGTAAAAAAGAGAAAGAACTTTTACAAAAAGAGGCAGAGCTTAAAAAAATGGAGGCTGAGCTAATACCCTTAAAGGAAGAGATAGATACCAGGATGGCTGAACTCAATGATCTTCAGAACAGCCTTACAGCCTACTCAAAAAAGCTTGCCGAGAGGGAAAAGGTTATACAGGATACCAGGATTGCACACCTTGTTAAGCTCTACAGCTCAATGGAAGCAAAAAAGGCGGCTGATATACTTGACAAGCTTCAAATAGATACAGTAGTGCGCATACTGGGCAATATGAAAGGAAAGGAGGCGGGCGGGATTCTGGCCATGATGCCGGTTGAAAAGGGCGCAATAATAAGTGAAAAATTAAGTAAAGACGAGAAATAGGTATTCTTTACACCCTGTTCTCATGTCAAGCATCTAAGAAAACAGGATACCTCTGTTATGATTCCAGTTTCTTTAAAAGATCATAATTATTTTTTGCTGATTTATTCTCCGGGTCTTTATTATATGCATCAAGATAATCCTTTTTTGCCTTTTCCTTATCTCCGGTTACATTATATAAAAAGCCCCTCATGTTTAATAATGCTGATTCTTCTTTGGCAGTGGGGTTATTTTTAAGCCCTGCACTGCAATCGTCAATAGCCTTCTGGTACGACTTTTCCTTTTATTTTAACACTGCATCACCCACTTTAAAAAGGGCCTCGGACAGATCTTTAGACACAGCAGTGTTTAAGCTGCTTTTATCTTTTATAGCATTTTCATAGGCCGCAAGTATTTTTGTACCTGCATTCGAAAGGTCTCCTTTCTCAAGATATGCCTTTCCTTCTGAAATAAGGCCGGTCAATGATGCATCTGTTATTTTTTCCTGGCCATGGCAACCCCGGTGAATCCAAACACTAAAATAGAAAAAATCGTTATCAATTAATATTTTGCATGGCATAATAAATAAGTTTTTATTGGTAATTTTGTACGACGCTACATATAATATTAATAAACATTTCGAACCCAAAGGGGGATAACGATGCCGGAAATAAGCAGGTTTTTAGGAATTATCATTTTCATGTATTTTAAGGAGCATAACCCACCGCATTTTCATGCGGTCTATAATGATTATAAAGCTTCGATATCAATAGAAACCCTTGGGATATTAGAAGGGCAATTGCCCTCAAGAGTCTTCAGCCTAGTGGTAGAATGGGCACAAGATCATAAAGAAGAATTGTTAAACAATTGGAATAGCTTGGCATCAAGTGGTAATTATACTAAAATAAAGCCATTAGTTTAGGAGTTATTATGATTTCCATTATCAAAGCAAGATATCTAAGTGACTATAAAATTCAGTTGTTATTCAGTGACGGTAGGTCAGGAACAGTTGATTTAAAAGATACAATAACGCAAGATTCCAGGCCAA
>CAYWRH010000055.1:0-25103 GCA_964460435.1 uncultured Desulfatiglans sp. | reverse complement strand
TATACCCTTATCACTTAACAAATCTGTATAATATTATTGCAAAAGGAATACCAAAAGAGGCAATTATAGAAACAAAATGTCACATATTCACTTAGTTGGAGATATAACCTTTTTTCTGATAAATGCGGACAGCCCTGTTATGCTCTTCAAGGCCTTTTGAAAAGTGGTGAGACCCGTCATTTTTTGACACAAAATAAAGAAACTCTGTTTCTGCTGGGTAAAGAACGGCCTTTATGGAATAATATCCAGGATTTGCAATGGGCCCTGGCGGAAGCCCCTTTATTACATATGTGTTATATGGGGTGTAGGCTGTAAGGTCATTTTTACTGATATTGCCAGAAAAATTCCTCATGCCGTAAATTACAGTAGGGTCGCTGTCAAGCCTCATTTTTTTCCTGAGCCTGTTTAAAAAAACACTTGCAATAATGGGCCTTTCATCAGGGTTACCTGTCTCCTTTTCCACGATCGATGCCAGTGTTACGACCTCATGAAGAGTCATCCCGCTTTCAACTATGCGGCCTTCAAGGGGTGCTGTTATTGCCCTGAATCGCATAATCATGGTATCGACTATGGCCTTTGCATTAAGTCCCCTTGTAAAGCGGTATGTATCAGGATAAAGATATCCTTCAAGTCCCGGCCCCTCAAATCCGTAGATCTTCTCTATTCCATCCTGGTTAACATATTCAAGGAATTCCTGTCTAGTGATAAGGCTGTATGATGAAAGCACATCTGCAATCTGCGCTATGGTAAAACCCTCCGGTATTGTCACATTGTATGCCACAACCTCTCCACTTGTAATCATCTCCATGATTCTTTCAGGTGTCATTGAAGGGTTGAGGCTGTATTCCCCTGCCTTGATAATGCGGCCAATGCCCTTAAATCGCGCCCTTATCATGAATGCCAGGCTGCTTTTTATAATGCCCTCCTTTTCTAGCAGCTGAGAGATATTTTTCAGATTCATGCCATTCTGTATGATAAAGACCCTGTTATCTCCATGCTCAGCCTTAGGGGCATTCAGATAAAAGGCTGTTATTGCCATGAGGCCTATAACTAAAAAAAATAGAATGGCAATTAATATGATCAAGACTTTCTTTATTTTAAATACCGGCATGAATCCGCCTTTTCATAATTTAAAAAATCAATGAACCTTATTATCTTTCCCAACCGTTAAGGGGGCATTCATCACATTGCGGGGTTTTTCTGCAATAGAGCTTTGCTGTCCTTACAATAAGGGCATGAAATTCGTTAAAGAGCTCATGATCCGGTTCAAGATTTGACATGAACATTTCCTGCAGCTCATCATATGTAGCCTGATCATCTGCCATATTATGACGGCTGAGTATCCTGTAGGTGTATGCATCTATAACAAAGAGAGGTTTTCCGGCTGCATAGAGTATGATGCTGTCTGCTGTCTCAGGCCCTATGCCTTTGACTGATAATAGCGCTTCACGCTGATCAAAAGTATCCTCATCAAACAACCTGAAGATATCGCCCCCATACCTTTCCATAAGCATGCTGACAAGATTTTTTAGCCTGGCCGCCTTGATATTATAATAACCTGCCGGCCTGATAACCTCTGCCAGCTTTTCTTTTGAGACCTCATGGATGGCTTGAACTGTAAGCAGCTTCATTCTCTTCAGGTTATTAATGGCCTTTTCCACATTGGTCCAGCTTGTATTCTGGGTAAGGAGCGCCCCCACCATCATCTCAAACGGTCCATCGCCAGGCCACCAGTGCTGGGGACCCAGATGTTCAAACATCAGGTTGAACATCTTCATAAGCTTGTTACGGGTATAATCAGACAAAATCGATCCTCATTTAATATTCTGCAATTACCTTGACAGGCGGGGAAGGATACCTTAAATTTACGCCTCGTGTCAAACGGTCAAAATAAGGCTTTAGTCTTATGGCATAGAGCTGCAGGCTGAAAGCTGACTGCTTTCACAAAAAATTATTTTTAATGAACACTGACTAATATTAACTGAAAAAATATAGAGAGCTATACATGGCGCCGGTTCCAAAACTTACATATACAAGAAACATAGGCATTATTGCCCATATTGATGCGGGTAAAACCACTACCACAGAAAGAATACTCTATTACACAGGCAAGGTGCACAAGATGGGCGAGGTGCATGACGGCGAGGCCACAATGGACTGGATGCTTGAAGAGAGGGAAAGGGGCATTACCATTACATCTGCTGTTACATCCTGCAACTGGAGCAACCATGTGATCAATATAATAGATACACCCGGCCATGTTGATTTCACCATTGAGGTGGAAAGATCCTTAAGGGTGCTCGACGGCGCCATTGGTGTTTTCTGCGCTGTGGGCGGCGTTGAGCCACAGTCCGAGACAGTATGGCACCAGGCTGATCATTATCATGTGCCCAAAATAGCCTTTATCAATAAAATGGACAGGGTAGGCGCTGACTTTTTCAGGGTTATCGATATGATGAAAGAGCGTCTTGGTGTAAGGCCTCTCATACTCCAGTTGCCCTGGGGTTCTGAAGACGACTTCAAAGGTGTGATAGACCTCCTTAAGATGAAGGCCATTACATGGGATGAAGAGAGCCTTGGCATGGAGTATAGCGAACTCCCGGTACCCGAAGAGCTGATGGATGAGGCGCTTATCTATCGTGATCATATCCTGGAGATATTATCAGAATACAATGACAACATAATGGAAAAATATCTGGCTGAAGAGGAAATCGATATAGCAGATATCCGCAAGGCAATACGAAAGTCTACTATTAATCTTGAATGCGTGCCCATTATATGCGGAAGCTCTTTAAGAAACAAGGGCGTCCAGCCTCTCCTTGACGCAGTGGTATATTACCTTCCATCGCCACTTGATGTGCCTGCTATCAGGGGTAATAATCCTGTGAGCGGAGAAGAGGAGACAAGGGCGTCAGACCCGAAAGGCCCATTAGCAGCCCTTGTTTTCAAGGTGATGATGGATCAGGGAAGAAAAATGACATTTATCAGGGTATATTCAGGCGTCATAAATGTCGGTGACACGGTTTACAACCCAGGCAAAGGGGTTAAAGAAAAGCTGTCAAGGCTGCTCAAGATGCACTCCAACAAGCGTGAGCGCATAGAGACAGCATCGGCAGGGGATATTGTAGCTGCAATGGGTTTAAAGATCTCCAGCACAGGAGATACCCTCTGCACTGAAGATAAACCTATCCTGCTTGAGGCAATAAATGTAAATGAACCGGTTATATCTGTAGCTGTTGAGCCCAAAAAGATACAGGATCAGGATAAGCTCCTTGAAGTGCTTGCAAAGCTTTCTGATGAAGACCCCACATTTAAATACCGCATAGATGAAGAAACCGGGCAAATAATCATCTCAGGCATGGGTGAACTCCATCTTGAGATCATTATCGGAAAGATAAAAAGGGAATACCAGATAGATACAAATCAGGGCAAGCAGCAGGTTGTATTCAGGGAGACCATATCAAAGGATGTTGAGCATGAAGAGATCTTTGACAAGGAGCTTGGCGGCCAGAAACACTTTGCCGGTGTAAAGATAAGGATATCTTCGCTTGCAAGGGGGAGCGGAAACCAGTTCGTTAACAGATGCACTGATCCTGCCCTCAAACAGGAATTCATTGATGCCATAAAAGAGGGCATTAACGAGGCTGCATCAGGCGGCATTATGATGGGGTACCCTGTAATCGATGTGGAAACCACCCTCATTGATGTAAAGATAGATGAATCTTTTTCTGACGCAATGGCGTTCAAGGTTGCAGCAACAATGGCCTTTAACAGCGCCTGTGTTAATGGAGAGCCTCTGCTTCTTGAACCCATTATGAAGGTTGAGGTGCTGGTGCCTGAAGAATTCATGGGGGACGTGATAGGGAGTCTCAATTCAAGGGGCGGCAAGATTGAGGGGATCACGGCCAAGGGGCCGGTTCAGGTGATAGACGCAAGCGTGCCCCTGTCAAAGATGTTTGGCTACTCAACCTCACTCAGATCAGAGACCCAGGGCAGGGCGACCTACAGCATGCAGTTCAGCCATTATGACAAGGTATAAAAGAAGGGTTCCGTGCTCAAGGCGCAGGGCGCAAGGCAAAAAAATATTTTGGTAAAGATACCGTGCTCAGATGCTGCCCTTTCCCATTCCTGCCTCAAAACAATTCAAGAATTAAAACCGTTCAATAAAAACTAATACTTTTTATTGACACATAGCAAGACACGTTGTAAATACTTATTGTTTTTCTTCAATAATATTTATCAGTTAAGTTGAATATAATTTATTTTTCAGACGAGACTTCAATGTCCGGGGAAACATATGTTTAAAAATAAAAAGCAGGGGCTGATCGTTGTCCATAACGATAACCTGTTTTTTATATCCTATGACCATCATAAAAAACAGCAAATCCTGGATACATTTTCCATTTCCGGTTTTCTTGAAACAGACACAGTAATTGAACTCTCAGGAAGTAAATTCAGGGATTATGATTTCCCACTGCTGGTGGTGCCTGATTTCTGGCTGGGAAGCAGGACATATGATTTTCAGTCAACTGATAAATCGGCAATAGAGTCCTTCATCACGCGAAAATTAAAACTCGAATTTCCTAAAAACCCGGAGATACAAAGCCTCTTTTCCTATAATGTTGCAAGAAAAGCAAAAGGCAGTCAGGAGATCATCTCTCTCTTTATACAGGAACCAAAGGCAGGCGAGCTTTTAGAGCGTCTGGCAGCTTACAGGTTCAGGCCGTTGCGTATTGCTTCGCCCGGTCTTATCTGGAATGCAAGGTTGAAAAAGACGATTGATGCATTTGAAAAGCAGAGCATTGGCCTTGTGTATCTCATCAACAGGGAGTGTTTTCTTCTCTTTTTTTATCAGGGTAATTTTTTATTCTCAAGAACAATACCTTTGCCAGAGGTATCAGGAGACGATTCATCCAGGGCTGATTCATTAACATATGAAATAAACCAGTCAGCCTATCATTTATCCCAGCGCACTAAGGCACAGCTTGACAGGATGTTTCTGGTATCAAGGGCTGATGATAATATTGACCGGCTCATAAAAAAGATAGGAAGGAATATTGCTATACTGGATGAAAAAATAGCAGGCACCAGGGATAGCCGCACTATGGCAGAAGAACTGGGGCTTGCAGCAGACTTTACCCCTGATGAACTGACACCCCCTGACAATGTCCCCGGCGTATCCGACCGCCTTCTGATAAAGGAGATAGAAACAAACAGGATACAGATAGCGGGCATAATTACAGGCATTGTTCTGCTTTTTATCCTTTGCGCTGAATTTATCTTTTTAATAAATGCCTCACGCAGTGAATCATCAGCCATAATAGCAGGGGAAGAAGACCCAAAGGCAGCTATTGAACACTATAATTATGCACTTGACGCGCTTCTGGCTGACACACAAAAAGAAAAACCCCTCTCAGTGCTTGGGCGTCTTGCTGCCTCCTTGCCACAGAATATAGTTGTCGAGTCAATAGAGGTTGAACAGGAGCCATCACCATCTATCTATTTCAAAGGGCAGGTAACTGCCCGCGATATCAATATGTTCAGCTCTATCCTAAAAAGCCTGGTAGAAAACATCAATGCCAATCTAAATATATCTAACCGGATAACAATTGATAATATAGAGATAGAGATGACAGAAAAACAGCCAGGAACACAAGGGTTAATTTACCATATCTCATTCAGGCAGGATCTCATATGATAAAGGAAATTAAAATCAAATGGTTTCTGCTTGCAGCGGTCTGGGCCGGCTGTTTTGTTATCTGTTATATGAATATCAACATCATTAATAAGATACTTGATGCCAGGGAAAGAAAGGAGATCCTTAAAAGGGACACAGTCTTCTGGAGAGAAAATACAGGCAATATCAATTTTGTTATGGAGCAGGAAAAACTTCTTGCCCACAACATAGAATCACTTAAACTTGGCACTGTATTTCTGGAGGATATATTCAGCAGGCTTGGGGCTGACCACAATCTTGCAGAACTCAAGGTGGAAATGGATACCAACCAATCCACCGGTGACAGGCTCCCTGTAAGGCTGACCTTTAAATGTTCATTCAAGGATGGCCTCGATGTGATAAGGATACTCCAGACTGAATATACATTTCTTTTCTTTAAACGGATAAAACTGGAAAAGGGTCTTCAAGGTAAATTAGCAGAATGTGAAATAGTGATGGATTACAGGTATCATATTATGGATACACAGCCATCTGATAATACAGGGGCAGACACATAAAAAGGGTGTGACAATTGATTGAAACATCAGGCAGGATAAAAATAGCAACAGGCATCTTTAGTCTCGCAGCCTTGCTTCTGCTCTGGTACAGCGGGGTAAGGCTCTTGCTATTGTATGACACCCCGCTTGTCGGGGTATCATCGGAATCAAGGCTCGCAAAACAGAAATGGAATAATCTTGATGAGCTAATAAAAGAGAGGGGGGAAAGGGACTGGAGCAAATCCATCGATGCGCTCATCAGGGAAACACCTGTTCCCAAACCTGGAAACACCCCTGAACCCGTAATAGCTTCTCAAGAAATTCAGGAGGTTGTCCGATATGAAAAAGAAGATACTCCACCTGTTATTATGGGGATTATCATATCATCGGGCACCCTTACTAAACAGAAAGCATCTGTATTGATTAATGGCATTACCTATTTTGAAAAGGATGAGGTATCAGGGTATATGATAGAAAAGATAACAAAAGAGGGTGTCTCCTTTAAGAAAAACGGGCAGCGTTTTTTTGTTAATGCCCCAAAAACCCTCTATTCTGTAGACCAGGGGGAATAATGAAAAGAGCAATCATAATATCATCAATAATATTAACAGCCTTATTTTGCGCCTGCTCAACCCCTGCCGGGAAAAAAGAGACCGGTTTTACACCAACAGATATGGTAAAACCCGGGGAGATGATTGAGCAGCAGAAAAGGGTCATTAAACCGGAGCCAACTCCTTTTACCGAGAATCTTACCCCGGTTACAAAAGGGCTTGATACAGAACAGAAGATATTTTCCATGACATTTGAAAATGCCCCGATCGGGAGCATAATCAATGCGCTCATGAAGGATTCTGACATGAATCTTACAGTTGAAAGCGCTGTGGACCTCTCAAAACCTGTAACCATAAACCTTAAAAACGCAACCCTTGAAGAGGTGCTTGAAATGGCGGTTGTAAAGGGCGCAGGCTATGCGTGGTCTATTAAGGATAACTGCCTTAACATACAGAGGTTTCAGGAACGTATTTACCACTTTGACTACCTTGATATAGCTAATGAAACAGATATAGAAGTTGGCGGTGACATGCTTGCATCAGGAGTCGGGACATCAGGTGTCACCGGAAAGGTGCAGGTAAAGGCAAAACGATCAGCCGAAAATACAGATGTATGGACAGGCATACAGACCGCCCTTGAAGGTTTAAAGTCCGAAGAGGGAACACTCCGCATAAACAGGAATGCCGGTGTGATCTATATGGCAGACACGCCCAAAAAGATATCAGTTATGGTGAACTTTCTGGATTCACTCTCAGACTCCCTGCACAGACAGGTATTTCTGGAGGCAAAGATAGTTGAGGTAAACCTGAACAGAGATAATAAATATGGTATAGACTGGACAAAATTCGACACATATTTTAGGGCAAGCAGTCTTACCGATGAGTTTGAAATCAATTTCAATGGAGGGGGAACTATACTTAAGGCTGATTATACACGCTTTAGCACTGTGCTGGATTTTCTTCTTACTCAGGGTGATGTGTCAGTGCTTTCCAACCCCCATCTGGCTGTCATGAACGGCCAGTCTGCGGTCATGACTGTAGGATACCAGTTTCCATATGGTGATATTGAAGGCATAGAAAGGGATAATGAAACAAAGACAATTACTGTTGACGCAAGTATAAAGAGGGCATTATTAGGCCTCCAACTGGGTATTACAGCAAGAATTTCAGACAGCGGGATGATCACGCTCCAGGTAGTGCCAACCATTACAAGAATCCAGCGTAAAGAGGATGTTGAATTACCGACATCAGCGGTGTCAGTTCAGGCCTTTTCCAATCCAATAATTGATCTGCAGGAGCTGGCCACAACTGTAAGGGTAAAGGAAGGAAAAGCGATTGTGATAGCAGGGCTTATAAGCCAGATCAGCCAGCTTGACCAAAATGGGTTACCGGGGTTAAGAAGTATACCGCTTCTTGGCTCTCTTTTTAAACATATGGAAGAAAAAAAGGAAAACAGGGAGCTGGTAATTTTTATTACCCCCCATATAATGAAATAAATCAGGATTACATTTCACATAACAGGGAAAGGAGATCATTATGTTTAAAACAACATACAAAAATCAGAAGGGATTCACGCTTATTGAAATTGCTATTGTACTGGTTATTATCGGCCTTCTTATTGGCGGTGTGCTAAAAGGGCAGTCAATGATCCAGAATGCAAAGGTGAAAAGACTGGTAAATGATGTTGATGGCCTGAAGGCAGCAGCACTTACCTTTCAGGATCGTTATGGTATGTTGCCGGGAGATGAAAATGGTGCAGGGCCTACAGGAGATGCACATAATGGTAATAATAATGGCCTTTTCGATCAAAACAATGGATATGTAATGGAAGATCTTCGCCTAGCACAGCTATTATCCAGCAGCAATCCAATAACAGCTTTACCCAAACACTCATTTGGTGGTGAGTTATCTTTACAGAATGCTGATATAAGCGGCACAGGAACCAGGAACAATATAGTTGCAACAAATTTACCTGCTGAGGTATGCCAGGAGATAGACACCAAGTATGATGACGGGGTATACAATGCGGGCGATATCAGGGGGAGCGCTGCATATACTGCCGGGACAACAATAGTAAACTTTGCATGGAAGTTCTGATAGGCGAATATTTTGACCACGGAGTTCACAGTGTTTTATATTAAAACATCTCTGTGTTCTCCGTGCTCTCTGTGGTGAATAGTATTTTATTTTTTTCGTCCCTGGTTCCTTTGCTTAATAAGAATGTCGGGTATAAATGATAAAGCTCCAAGTACATAATGAAAAGGGATTCACCCTCATAGAAATAGCCATTGTAATGGTTATCATCGGGCTTCTGGCCGGCGGCGGAGTCTCTTTGATGGGCATGCTTTCCGAAAGAAAGATAAGAAATGAAAACGCTGAATACCTGAATGAGGCAAAGTTTGCGCTTATAAGTTATGCAAAGATACATGGACGGTTACCATGGGCTGATGATGAAAATAACATTGATGGTCGGGAAGACGACAATAGAGGAACCGGCACATTACCATACCTGACCCTGGGTATGAAACCGAAAGATGCAAACAGCAGGGTCATCAAATATGCACTGAACAGTAGCCTGGGGACAAAGGGGACAACAAGCCGTTCAACAAGTTGCAGCACATTAAGGACCTTAATGACAGATTTGCCCCATCCCGATCCTGTTGTAATTGATTCGGATTCGTGCAACCCAACCTGCGATGATTTTTCGGTAGCAGCCGTGCTAATAAGCGCTGGCCCAAAGGACGCAGATAATGATGGAGATGTCTTTGATGATGTTCCAGCATCAGGCCCCTCAGACCCATCAGGTAACAATACAAACGGAAACCCAAACTACATCCGGAGTCCCCCGATTGATAACACATTTGATGACCTTGTTGTTTATATAAGCGGATACTCTCTTTATGGAGAGATGTGTGGCGACCCAGTGCTTACTGTACATAATAGTTCAGCAACAAATTCCGCTTTCGTATACAATGTTACAAATAGTGAGGATTTAGGAGAAGTAAAAAAACAGGATACTGAATCCTATTCAGTAATTTCCGGGGAAAAATTTGAATTATGGACAGGAGCCGGAAGAAGCGGTTCTCCAATTACCTCTGAATTTATTGTCTCAGGAGAGGGTATTATGCTTGATGTATCACCATAATTCCCATTTATAGTGCCCCGCTGAGCATGCCCTGCCAGCATGGGCACAATACCAAAACATGCAGGGCACAGTGCGCTGTGCCCCTACATGTTTGTGATACGCCTGTTACATAATAAAAATGCCGACATCAGTTTTATCCTTTTTCCAAATCGAAATCGAAATCCAAATCGAGACTCGAATTGATTACGATTACGATTTCGATTTCGATTTGGATTTATAGAATGAGTAAGATAAACCTTAATACGCCTTGCCAACCTGGCCAATCACATCATAGAGCGGCAGCAGTATTGAAAGCACAATAATCCCGAAAACACCACCAAGCAAAAGTATGGTGATCGGTTCAAAGGAGCTAACCATCACCTCAACAACCCTCTTTACCTCTTTATCAAAAAAATCGCCAAGCCTGTTAAAGGAGTCACCAAGGGTGCCTGTTGCCTCGCCATTCTTTATTGCCCCGATCAAAAGAGGAGGAAATCCTCCTGCTGTCTCAAAGCTTTCCGCTATGGTCTGGCCTTTCTGGATATCCTCATATGCCAGTTTCAGTCTCTGCTCCATATATCGATTGCCAAGAACATTATCGAACAGTATCTCGAAAATATTCTTTATGTTAATGCCTGCCTCGTGCATGGTGGCAAAATAGTGGCTGATTCGGGCATAGGCAATATTGGCAGCCACACTGCCAATAACCGGCACTTTAAGCAGATATTTATCAATCAGGATTCCGCCAGAATGGCTCTTCTTTAAAAAAAGCAGAATCAAAACTGCGAGAACAATGCTGCCGATAATAAAAAACCAGTATGTCTGGAAGAAAAGGCTGACTGCAAGCACCATTTTTGTCATCGCAGGAAGGGTTATCCCCATATCGCTTAGTACAACAGCCATCTGGGGCAAAACATAACCTATCCAGACCCCTATAACAGCAAGTATGACAATAAGGATAAATGAAGGATAGATGGTTGCTCTCCTGATAGCAGACCTTGTCTCCTCCTTCCATTCAAGAAAGGTGGCAAGATCTTTTATGCAACTGGTGAGGTTTCCTGATTCCTCGCCCATACGGATAAGACCGAGATCCAGTTTATTAAATACCTTTGGAAACTGTGACATGGCTTCATGAAGGGTCTTGCCGCTTTCCAGTGCAACCTTGATTTCCTGGGAGATCTTCCTTAATGGTTTATATGGTGTGAGCATGGAGCTGTCATCAAGGGTGCCTATAATTGGAAGCCCCAGCTCAAGGGTCTGGGACAACCTGTAATAGAACTCGATAAGCATCCTTGGTCTTATCCCGCCTGAACCATCAATGCCGGCAAACCGCCCTGCCCTGTTTTTTTTACCGCTTATCAGTGTAAGGCCCTTTTGGGCAAGTCTTGCCTCAAGATCCTCTTCATCAAATGCAGTGAGGGCGCCCTTACATACCACTCCCTTTTCATCAACAGCCCTGTACTGATATCTAGGCATCTGCTATTACCCTGTGTACCTCATCAAGAGTTGTTATCTGTCTGGCCACCTTTTTAAGCGCCTGCCTTATCATCAAAGTTGTTCCCGCCCTTATTGCAGCCTCCTCAATTTTACTGCTTGGCGCACCTGTGGCAATCAACTGTTCTATCTCACGGTTCACAATCAGTATCTCATAAACCCCTGAGCGGCCCACATAGCCTGTATTGCCGCACCCGTCACACCCGGTGTGCCTTGCCAGCTTGTCAGGCGGCTCAAGCCCGTTTCTTATAAATATCTCCCTTTCATTCTCTTCTATAGGAGTAAGCTTCATACATTTTGGGCATACAAACCTTATGAGCCTCTGGGCCAGCACCATGGTGACAGCAGAGGCGAGCATATTTGGTGTTGTGCCAAGATCAAGGAGCCTGCTTATTGCTGATGATGAATCATTTGTATGCAGAGTGGATAGAACAAGGTGACCTGTAACTGATGCGCCCAGCGCCAGTTCTGCTGTTTCAGTATCCCTTATTTCGCCCACAAGTATTACATCAGGGTCCTGACGCATGGCAGACCTGAGTGCAGTTGCAAAGGTGAGCCCTGCCTTGGGGTTAACTGCTGTCTGCCTTATGGTCGGTATTACATATTCAATAGGGTCTTCAATAGTCATTACATTGATATTGGGGCTCAGTATGCTCATAAGGGCTGAATAGAGTGTTGATGTCTTGCCTGAGCCTGTAGGCCCTGTAACAAGAACAAGGCCATAGGGTCTGTTAAGTGTTTTCTCAAATTTTTCCAGATCATCGCTTTCAAAGCCGAGCCTGGCAAGTGGCACAACACCCTTTGATGACCTTAAAAGCCTCATTACCACAGTCTCGCCAAACTGCGTAGGGAATGTGGAGACCCTGATATCTACCTCGCCTGAATGGCCCCTGTGCTGAATACGACCATCCTGGGGAATATGAGACTTTGAGATATCCATATCACCCATAATCTTAAACCGCTGCACAAGCGCCTTGTGGAAATTTTTACTGAAGAGATAGGCCTGTTGAAGAACCCCGTCCACACGGTAATATATGCGAACAAGCTTTGTATCAGCAACAATATGAATATCGCTTGCCTCAAGAATGTTGCCCTTGTCAATAAGGAGATCCGCAAGCCTTATTATATGGTCTGAGTCCTCATCTTCACTGATATTTGACCTGGTTATCTTTTCTATATTTTCATCAATAGTAAGAGCGGCCTTATAATAAAGATCTATTGTCTCTGAAATCCAGGTCTTTGGCGCAATAAAGGTTTCAACCCTTAACCCTGTCATCCTTGTAAGTTCATCCTGGGTAATAACATCAAATGGGTTGCTGGTTGCCACCTTCAGGATATTATTCTCCTTTTCAAGCGGAAAGATTCCTTTGGCAATTGCAAAATCCATTGGGATATCTGCTACAAGCGACTGGTCTATTCTGGTAGACTGGACATCAAGTATCTTTGCGCCGCTCTGTATGGCAATTGCTGTCTGGAGCTGCTCCTCAGTAACCCAGTCAAGCCTGAGCAGCACATCACCCAAGAGAGAGCCTGTCTTGTTTTTTTCATCAAGGGCCATCTTTAACTGGCTCTCATCAACAAATCCAAGTTCAATAAGAATTTCACCCAGGAATTTATTCATTCTCTCTGCCTCACAAATTCTGATCCGTCATAACCTTTTTTATACTTAAAGTTAATTACTTTATTTATATTACTCTCATCTCAGTTATTACTTGATCCTTTAACAGGGGCAGCAGGCAAGTAAGAGCTGAGTGTCTCAATCCTGTTTTTATATTTATCCATTTCTGCCGGCCCGGGGTAGCCGCTCTCAATAATTTTTGTATAATAGTGAATTGCCTCTTTATATTTACCATACCTGTCATAAAGAACTGCCATATTCAAGAGCAGCCCTGGATGGTTACTGTTAATCTTTTCTGCTGTCATGTAACTTACTATTGCATCATCAGGTTTGCCAATACGGCTCAATGCCACCCCTCTGTTAAACGATATTTCAAACAGGAGTTCAGGGTTGTCCCCATCAATTGCCTGAAGGTGATTCAGCGCATCATCATATTTCATGAGCCCAATTTCAGAAACGGCGAGGTTCAGCATTGTCTCTGGGTCATGCCTGTCACTGGATGCAAGGGCTGAAAGGATGCTATAGGCTTCCTGATACCTGTTCATAGTAATATAAATAGAGGCCATATTAAACCGGGCCTCAGAATTGGCTGAATCAAGGCCCAGTACCTTCTTATACATTATTAGGGCGTTTTCATATTTTCCCACTCTATGTAACTGAATCGCCTTTTTCATAAATGCATCCGCATTCTCTTCCGATTCTAAGATAACAATCTCCGCAGCCTTTTCTTCCTTAGCTATTTCCCTCTTAACAATATCTTTTTCTGGTTTATCCCTGGTCTCTACTTTTGGAGAGTTTACCTGCTCTGGAATATGCCGGGGCATATCCTTAACCTCTGATACTTCAATAGCAGGTTCTTTAATCACCTCTTTTTCAGCCGCTAATGATGTTTTAACAGTCTCTGCAACAGGGATTACACTGTTATCTGCCACCCTGCTCTCAGCCCTTATTGCCGGCGGCGCTGATATATCGCTGTCATCCATTGTCCACATGTATGCAAAGCCTGTTGAAGCTGCAAGCAACAGTATTATAAAAAATAAAATCCTTCTGGGATTATGAGCACCTTGTGAAGGGGCATGAAAGATTACCCTCTGCATCTTCTCAGACCTGTTTTTTCTTAATGCTTCATTCAGGAGGCTCATTCTCTTTTAACCTTTTATGAATAACTGGAAGCCTTTTTACCGCTCCGCAGGTTTTGCCTCATACCCCAGATTTATAATTTCCTGACTCGCCCTTAAAGCCCTCTCAAGGTTTATATAGGCGCCAAGCATTAATACCGGATTGCCATCTTTATCCTTTTCAATAGTACAGTCATACCCCTTTCCATTAAGCTCAAGGGAAATTTCCTCAATGGTTTTCTGCGCTTTATCAGCAGTAATAATCACTGTCCAGGGCGCTAAAAGTATAACCCCGTCATTAATCCCCTTTTCATCAATATATGCCTCTGCATCCTTTTCTGTTTGAAATCCCCCAACATAAACCCTGTACCACAGGCCATTTTCACTCATATGCACGGAATTCCAGTGTGCATCAATACCTGTTTCCCTTAATGCCTTGCCTCCATTTTCAGCATCCTTCATGTTCTTATAAGAGAAAAGCTGAATAATATAATTCTTTTTTGCCTTGTCAGAAGCACTTCCATTGCCTTCTGGCAAGGCTGGTTTACCATTTATTACCACGGTTTCAGCTTTTATTTTATTTTCGGTTATGTTGCTGACCGGCTTTGCCCCTTTTAAGGGCTTAGTTACAGGCGAAGGCAAAGATGCTACTGTTGTCTGCGCTTTTTTAACGGGCTTTGCCGGAATAACCTTTTCAGAAAATATCTTGCCATTATGGATAACCGCAAATATCAAGATAGAGATGAACAGGATACCAAGTTCATATATAACCCTCTTTTTTGAAAGGGTTAGATATGAACTTGTCAAAAACCTCTTTTCAAGTATTGACTGATTCTTTAGCTCACCTATGGCCCTGTCAGCATCACGTTTCCTTATTATCTGGCTGTTATTTACATAACCGGCCATAAGGGTATAGTCGCATATGATATTTATCAGCCTAGGGATACCGCGGGAAAGGTGATAGATCCTTTTTATTGCGCCTGAAGTGAAAACCACACTGCCACGGCTCCCGGCCACAAAAAGCCTTAAAGATATATACTGTTCCATTTCAGCATATTTTATCAGCCCCAGATTGCAGCAAATAGCTATACGCTGCCTAAGCTGCCTCAGTTCAGGCCGTGACAAAATATTCTGTAATTCAGGCTGGCCTGCCAGCACTATCTGAAGGAGCTTCTTTTTGTCTGTTTCAAGGTTGGAGATTAGCCGCAGGTTTTCCAGTCCTTCAGGGGTCATGGTCTGGGCATCATCTATTATTATTACAACCGGCCTCTCATGAACCGTCTTCAGAAGAAACCGGTTCAGGTAATCGACAAGCTCCTTTTTTGATGCTTTAAGAGGATAGGTTATACCAAGGTCATCAAGGATAGCCTCAATAATCTCCAACCCCGAAAGTGAAGGGTTGATTATGTATACTGTCTCTGCCTTCCCTTCAAGTTTGTCCAGGATTGCCCTGCATAGTGTTGTCTTGCCTGTGCCGACCTCGCCTATAAGGAGTATAAAGCCCATGCCCGCCTCAATGCCATAAAGTATATCTTCAAATACGGTCTTATGGGTGGAGGAGGAGAATAGAAATTCAGGGTCAGGGGTGATGGTAAAGGGGGGCCTTGCAAGGCCGTAAAAATCCAGATAGGGCCTTAAAACAGCGGGCTCTTTATCCGGTTCAGGCGCATTGTTATCCGGAACAAACTCCCATTTTATTTCCTTTAGGATGGTGTTCATAAGGCCCTTATATTTCCGGGTTTTACCGGATGATCATGATGTCTCAATAAGTAATCGGCTCTACCTGCGCTCATATGGGGGCACCCACCATATCTTTTCATTAAAGCGAATACCTATAAAAATATCCTTTTTGTCCTTCCTGATGCGGGCAACAGAGCCTTCTGCGGTCTGTTCTCCAACAAGGCCAGGGAACTGGCAGCTGATATTTACACTATCCCCCTTTGTTAATGAGATCAGACCGGATTCATTTTCCTTTATTATGCAGAGACACCCTGTTTTATTTATATTTTCTATTACGCCAAGAATTGGTGCAGAGCCCTTATCAGAATGGGCATCAATTTTTGCAGAGATAAGGCAGTTGATCCTGTCAGCAGCCCTCTTATCTGTCTTAATTATTTCTGCAGGCGATTCGAGCACCGCAAGATTAAGAGGTTCATCAAGCACACTGAGTATAATGGCGCTGAACTCGTATCTTGTGCCTTTATCAGAAAACTGTACCGTTATCTTTTCAGTGGCCTTTACCTTTTTTAATAATGAGGATTTTTCTTCCGGAAATGCGAGGACAATGTGCCTTTTTTTGTTTTCCCCAATGTAACAGGCAGTAATAAGCCCCTCCTGCCCCTTTATGATTACTGATACCTCTGTGCCGATACGGATATTCATCTGAATATCTCCTTGTCAGGTAAAAATAATAAATCTGAAATATGGTTATGAACAGGCCGGGATATTACCATTTTTTATATCAATGACACATCAAAAAAAAGGGCAAATAAAAATTTATTCCATCCTTATCAAAAGACTCCCCTTTGCAACCCTGTCTCCGGCAGCAACCAGTATCTCTGCAACCTTTCCATCAAAGTCAGCCTCAATTGCATTCTGCATCTTCATGGCCTCAAGGACAACAACTACATGACCCTTTTTGATCATCTGCCCCTTTCTGACCCTAACATCCGATATTACGCCAGGGATGACGGCACGTATACCCTTTTGCCCTACCGGTTCTTTTATTACCTTTCTGATATACCCATCCGGTATCTCTGTCTCATATTCTGTATCATTAATAACCAGTTTCTGTATCTTTTTATCCATCTTGTTATCCTAGAGGGGTATGTTCCCGTGGCGTTTACTGTACAATGGCGCGCACTTTGTCCTTGCAAGCTCAAGCGCTTTGACAAGAGCATCCCTTGTCTTGTGGGGCTCGATTATCATGTCCACATAACCCCTTGAGGCGGCCACATAGGGGTTTGCAAACTTCTCTTCATATTCCTTAACCTTTTCAAGCCTTGTCTTTTCAGGATCATGGCTGTTTGCTATCTCCCTTTTGAAAATGATGTTTGCAGCGCCTTCAGGCCCCATTACCGCTATCTCGGCTGTTGGCCAGGCAATTACCATATTTGCACCGAGGTGCCTGCTGCACATGGCAATATATGCGCCGCCATAGGCCTTTCTCATAACTACTGTAAACTTGGGCACTGTTGCCTCACTGTATGCGTACAACAGTTTTGCGCCGTGCCTTATTATGCCTGAATGTTCCTGATCTATTCCAGGCAGGTACCCCGGTGTATCCACAAAGGTTATTAGGGGTATATTAAAGGCATCGCAGAACCTTATGAATCTTGATGCCTTGTCAGATGCATTTACATCAAGAACGCCCGCAAGAACCTTTGGCTGATTTGCAATAATGCCCACCGGTCTTCCGCAAATGCGTCCGAACCCGACAACGATATTTCTGGCAAAATGCTCCTGCACCTCAAAAAAGGAGGCGCTGTCAACAATCCCCTTTATGATATCCTTTACATCATATGATTTTTTCCGGTCATTTGGCAGGACATCATGCCCTTCAAGGGGCCTGACTGGCAACTTGAATTCATCCTGAACAGGCGGCATCTCCCTGCTGTTTGATGGCAGATATGAGAGCAGCTCCCTTATTTGTTCAAAGGCCTCTGCCTCTGTCTTTGCATAAAAATGTGCATTGCCTGTTATTGCGGCATGGGTTGCTGCGCCGCCAAGCCTTTCCGCATCTATCTCCTCGCCTATCACCGACTTTATCACCTGCGGCCCTGTGATAAACATATTTGATATCCTGTCCACAACAAAGACAAAATCGGTTAATGCGGGCGAATAGACTGCCCCTCCGGCACACGGGCCAAGGATGAGTGAAATCTGTGGGACAACCCCGCTCAACTGCGTGTTTCTGAAAAATATATCACCGTAGCCGCACAGGGAATCAACGCCCTCCTGTATCCTAGCGCCTCCTGAATCATTTATGCCGATAAGCGGTATACCCATATCCCCGGCTGAATCCATGATCTTGACGATCTTGCCCGCATGGGCCTTTCCAAGGGAGCCTCCTGCCACAGTGAAATCCTGTGCAAAAAGGGCAACAGCCCTTCCCCCAATCTTGCCAAAACCGGTTATAACACCATCCCCGGCAAGTTTCTGTGACTCCATGCCAAAATCCTTTGCAGTATGCTCAACAAAGAGGTCTGTCTCAAAAAAGGTATCATGGTCAAGTATTATATCTATCCTCTCCCTGGCATTAAGCTTTCCGCTCCTGATCTGTTTCTGGGCAGATGCCTCGCCCCCGCCCTTGACAAGACGTGAAGCGCGGGAGATAAATTCGTTTATCTTTGCCTTTATTGTCATAAGTAAAATAACCTTTCATACTTTTTATAATGTAGTTTTACACAAATTTGTAAGTGATCCGATCCCCTCTATTTCAACTGTAACCCTGTCTCCATCCTTCATATATATGGATGGTTCACGAAATGTCCCAACCCCGTGGGGTGTGCCGGTGAGTATGACATCGCCCGGAAGCAGTGTAAAATTAAAGGAGATATAACTGATCAGGTCAGCTATTTTAAAAAGCATCAGACCGGTATTGCTGTCCTGCATAAGCACATCATTGAGACTGCACCTGATATAGAGGGAATCAGGCTCCCTTAACTCATCAGTTGTCACGATCCACGGCCCAAGCGGGCAGAATGTGTCAAGTGATTTTCCCCTTACCCACTGCCCGTCTCCGAACTGGAGGTCTCTTGCGCTCACATCATTTGCGCATGTGTATCCGAAGATATTCTGCATAACATCTTTTGCAGGAGAGTTGCGGGTTACACTGCCCATTATCACCGCAAGCTCTGCCTCAAAATCCACCTTTTTAGTAATGGCGCTATCCCATATGATCTCTTTATTGTGGCCAATAAGGCTTGTTGAAAACTTTGAAAAGAGTATTGGCCTGTCAGGCCTCTTTCCGTGGCTCTCCTTTATATGATCCAGGTAATTGAGCCCCACACATACTATCTTTGATGGCCTTGAGACAGCAGGGGCATAATCTATCATCTCAGGAGGAACAGGGCTGCCTTTTCTATTAACCTCAGGTAAGAGGGTTATAAAATCGAGCATGTCACCTTTAAAATCAATGGGATAAACCATGCCATTATCAAAAACTCCTAGCTGTATCCGACCTTTATCCATGTACTGGAGTATCTTCATTATTAATTCAAATCCTTCCCCTAAAAAAGGAAATGATTTAACACATGGCAACATTCTCAGTCAAATTAAATAATTACCTGTTTTATATGGCAATAATCTGATATAAACCTGTCATCTAACAGAATTGAGGATCACATATGGAACTGCTTGCCCCAGCGGGGAATCTTGAAAAACTTAAATGGTCATCTGTGTATGGCGCAGATGCGGTATATTTCGGGACCGAATTCGGTTCACTCCGGAGTTTCGCAGGTAATTTCACCCTTGATGATGCGCAGGCAGGCATAGACTACCTCCATAAGAGGGGGAAAAAAGGATACGTTACACTGAACATATACCCATTTTCAGATGAATTTGAAAGGCTGACCAATACTGCCCGTTCGCTTGATGAGATGGGCATAGATGCATTTATTATCTCGGATATGGGTGTGCTAAGGGAGCTCAAAAGGCTTAATCTTAAGGCAGGACTCTTTATATCCACACAGGCAAATACAACAAATTTTCAGGCAGCTTTTGCCTACCATGAACTCGGCGCATCAAGAGTAATACTGTCAAGGGAGCTTTCAATAGAGAGGATCAGGGAGATAGCAGAGAGGGCAAAGGGCATAATAGAGACAGAGGTGTTCATACACGGCGCAGTCTGTTTTTCATATTCTGGCAGGTGCGCTATAAGCGATTACCTGACAGGCTACAGGGCAAACCGGGGCGAATGCAAACACCCCTGCAGGTGGAAATACTATCTCATGGAGGAGACACGGCCAAATGAATATATGCCTGTGTTTGAAGACGAAAGGGGGATGTACCTGTTAAACAGCAGGGATACAGCGCTCTTTGAATTTATTCCTGAACTCATGGATGCAGGGATCACATCAGTAAAGATAGAGGGCAGGATGAAATCCATTCACTATCTTGCGACCGTGGTCTCCTTTTACAGGCAGATCCTCGATGGCAAAAGGTTTTCAAAGGAACAGTGCCTTGAGATGCTTAACAGGGTGCCAAACCGCGGGCTGTCAACCGGTTTCATGAAGGGGTACATAGACAAAAATGACTACCAGATTGATGAGAGCGGCTCATATTCGGAGTCTATATTTGTGGGCAACATCACGGAAGAAAGATATGATGGCAGGCCGGTTCTTGAGGTAAGAAACAAGATATTTGCTGGCGAACTGCTTGAGGTGCTCAATACTGACGGTTCCATCACACAGATTAAGATGCCTCAGCCCCTTATAACAAAAAACGGGCAAAGGCTTGATGAGGTAAACCACTCACAGTTTATACTTATTGATGATGAGCTTGCGCCCTACACAATACTTAGAAGGGTAAAGGCTACTTGTACTTAAATACACTCTGCACAGCAGAGGCAAGTTCAAGCCTTGTAAATGGTTTTAAAACATATGCGGAAAAGCCTGCCTCCAGAGCCCTTTGCTCATCCACAAGGGGGTTATGCCCGGAACAGAGTATGACCGGCATATCCTTTCTTACCTTGCGTATCTCCTCAAAAAACATCAGGGCATTCATCTGTGGCATGGCCATATCAGTTACTACAAGATCATACCTCTCCGGCCTTTTCTTTATAAGCTCCAGACCGTCAATGGGATTTGTCTCAGCATCAACAATATAGCCAAGGCTTTCAAGCATGCGGCTTGATACCTTTGCTATCTGCTCCTCATCATCAACAAAGAGTATCCTCTTTTCCGCAGGAAAACTTTTAATATAATTGCCATTAACAGTCTTGTCTTCATTGATGCCGGGCAAAAGGATGGTAAAGGTGGTGCCCTTCCCTGTATCACTTTTCAGGTTTATTGAACCCCTGTGTTTTTTTACAATGCCCTGAACAACCGCAAGTCCCATGCCTGAACCCTTGCCAACCTCCTTTGTTGTAAAGTATGGGTCATAAATCCTGTCATGGATAGCAGCAGGGATACCGGGGCCGTCATCACTTATTACGATCTTTATGTATTCACCATTGGCCAAAAGGTCGTTGTCATTAACAGATGCATGATTTACAACAACATTTTCAAGTCTCACATTTATTGTCCCGCCTGTCTCCTCCATTGCCTGAGCAGAATTTGCGCAAAGGTTCATGATAATCTGGTTAATCTGTGTAGGGTCGGCAATGATATATGGATTAGACACATTTATCTGTTTTTCAATCTTTATTGTTGCCGATATTGATGACCTTAAAAATTTAAGCGCCTCATTAACAACCGAGACAATATCTATTTTCTCCTTTTTCACATCAATATTCCGGCTGAAGGTGAGGAGCTGCCTGATCACCTCCTTTGCCCTTAAAACCGCCTTTATTATCTCCTCAAGGTTTGAATGGGCCTGACTCATCACAGGCACATCATCAAGACAGAGCTCCGTATTCCCGATGATAATGCCAAGGATATTGTTTATATCATGTGCTATTCCCCCTGCGAGGGTGCCTATAGTCTCCATCTTCTGCGCATGGTTAAGCCTGATTTCAAGCTGCTTGTTCTCCTGTTCAATGAGTTTCTGCTCTGTTATATCCTGCCCTGTGCCTCTTATCAGATAGCGTTCACCATTTTTATATTCATGTTTGCCCACATAGTTTGATATATAGCGTATCTCGCCGCTGGGCCTTATGATCCTGTATTCTATATAGTAGTCTTCCTTTCCGATTCCAAGGGCAGCCTTAAGGCGTTCCTGGTCATCAGGGTGGATAAATGAGAGATACTTTTCCGTGGTTATGCCCTGTTTTTTATCTATCCCGAAGATTCTATAAAGCTCATCAGACCACCAGAGCTCTTTCGTTTTAACATTGTATTCATATGTCCCTATATGGGCGATCTCCTGTGTCTGCAACAACCTCTTCTCGTTAAGGCTCCTCTCATCTTCCCTTAACCTCTGCTCTGTAATGTCCTGGCATATACCGTAAATACGGGCTGCCTTTCCATTTGAATCTGTTATTATTTTTGAACGGGTATTAAGATATCTGGTGTTGCCCTGTTTATCTAGTATTCTGTATTCAATATCATATGGTGATCCACTTTTTATGGATTCCTTAATCGCGGAGTCAAGTTTACTGGTATCTTCAGGGTGTATCCTGTGCTCCATGACATCCAGTATCCTGTTTTCATCTATATCCTCAACCTCCCATATCCTTTTCAACTCATCGGAACAATGGAATTCACCTGTTTCAATGTCCAGTTCAAAGCTCCCGATATGGGCAATACGCTGGGTCTCGGAAAGGTTGTGCTGGTACTTCTGGATCTCAAGCTCCCTCTCTTTACGTTCAGCAATATTCCTGCAAAGGCAGAGCTGCCATATCTCATTATCCTTTTTAAAAGAGCGCCCGAACACCTCCACATTAATAAGTGCGCCGTCTTTCCGTCTGTGCATGGATTCAAAGTTGATTCTTGTATGCTGAATTGTATTGGATGACTGCCTTATCTGCTCAGGTGTAAAAAGGGTCTCCCAGTCCCATACATGCAGTTTTAAAAGTTCATCAAGGTTATACCCCAGCATTTCGGCAAATTTTTTGTTTGCCGCAAATATCATAAACTCGCCATTTATTATTACCAGAGGGTCATTGTTTGATTCGAGTATCTCTCTTAATCGTGCAGGGTCATTGATATGAGCGGTAATATCATTACAAAGGTCATTGCTCATCACTTTGCCTGCTTCACTTTTAATGGCTCTATCCGGTGTGTCGGGTTTTCTGTCTGCCATTTTTAACCTCTGATACTCTATAACATATGAACATATGACTGAGGGGAAAAATCATCTCAGGTAATCCTGGAATACATAAAGTGATAATTATCCATATAAAAACGCAACAATCAATATAAATATAATCCCGGCCATTGCTGTTATTTTCTTGAGTGTCACATATGTAACATAACAAAAACACAACAGAGACTGATCAATAACATCAGATGGTCAACAAGTTGTATTCACATGCAATTCTACCAGAAGGTCTTTAAAGGGAAAATAATTATCGATAAAAAATTCCCAAAGGTTGTGCCCAAATTAGTGAGCACAACCACAAGGAGTATCCTTGTTATCTTATTGTGCCAGAACCCTTTGACAGAGGTAATATCATCAGGCAGAGATTCAAAATCCCTCACCTTTGGCTTGCTGATTAAGACCTGCACAATGCCCGCAACCCAGCCTGAGGCTATCAGGGGGTGCAGGGAGGTGAAGGGCGATGAAATAGCCGCAGCGATAATGGTAAGAGGGTGCGCAAAGGCAACCGCTGCGCCTATAGCGGTAAAGACCAGATTTGCCGCAAGCCAGAAGAGGAGCATCTCGGTTCCTACATCCTTGCCCCCCATAAAAAATCCCGCCACTATGAGGGCAACTATAAGTAGAGGTATGCCCCAGGCCAGGATCGTACCCCAGTGCCCCTTTTCAGGCTTTTTATCAAGCGCCTCCAAATCAATATTATCGGCCCATGCTGCCTTTATCCCGGGCACATGACCTGCGCCGACAACTGCAACAATCTTTTCACCAGGGGCAGTGCGTATCTTTTCTGTAAGATATTTATCTCTTTCATCTATCAGTATTGTCTTGAGCTTTGGCTGCGATTCGCCTATCTCGGAAAGGAGGGTCTCAAGCATATCCTTGTCCTTGAGCTTTTCAACCTCCTCCTCGCTTATATCATCAGCGCCGATTAATGACCCGGTAAACTGGGCCATAAGCTTCATCTTTTCCCAGAATGTTATTGTCTTCCATGCCCTTGACAGAGTAGTCCTTATGTCACGATCAGCCAGGTGTATAGTAGAACCAACTGACTCGGCAGACCTTATGGCCTGGGCCATCTCTTCACCCGGCTTTATCCCCAGTTTTTTACCGATCTTTTTCTGTATTGATGCAAGCATGAAATTGGCTAAAAGGAGGGTCGCCTTTTTCTCCTTTATGATCTTGTAAAGGTCAGTATCCTGCCATTTCTGCTTCTGGGTCATGGCCTGAAATCTTGAGTCGCACAGCTCTATGCAGACTGTATCAGGTTTTAGAGCCTCTATTTCCTCACGCACAAGGTCAACACTCCTCTGTGAGACATGGGCAGTGCCTATGATTATTATCTCTTTTCCGTTATAACTGAGCCGGTGCACATCACTATTATTATCTGTCATATTATGTATGTCCTGTATTTTGATATAAAAAATTAAAGCAGGTTTATTTGCAGACCCACCGGGGTAAGTCAAGAAAAATCCTAGAAATGTAAAAGACAGCCAGATGGCAAAAAAAAGAGAGGAGATATTTATCTCCTCTCTCTTATCAATACATGCTTCCCAGAAAGCCGTTATTTTAGGAGTGCGAATCTCTTAATAAATTTTTTTATAAATTGAGTAGCACATCAAAAAAGATTCACGCGCACCCGAGAAGCATCTATTGATTTTGACTTTATATATAGCAATGTGCGTGCCAAAGGTGATGGATCGCCATTTATCACGTTTATTCAGGATGTTATATTTATACCTTGTACAATACAATCTTTAAGTGTGACATTATTATGACACAATGAAGCCAAATATGACACCATTTAATACTATTAGCATCATTGCTGCCTCTATTCTTTAGTCTCTTTGAAAAGACTTGCTTTTATTTAAATAATGCAATATTTTTGCATCGTAATATATCAATAATTGTTTCATCTTTTATATTAATATAGCTTATTTAATTATAGTTTTTATAGCTTTTTTTGACCATCTGATTAATGATAATTAGTTGCATGGAAAGTAGTTAATATGGGTTAACTGTGATTTACCACAATATGGTCATACTTTTTGCCGAATTATTGGTCGAAC
>CAYWRH010000054.1:0-25133 GCA_964460435.1 uncultured Desulfatiglans sp. | reverse complement strand
ATTATAATATCAAACGGGAGGGTAATATGTTAGAACATGCACTGGCAGATAATCATTATGAAATATCTATCCTTGATTTTAACAGGGAGCTTGATCAGTATTACTGCGTAGAGGTCCCGGTCAGGGTGGGGCTGATATATCAGTTCAGGATATGGGAGGTAAACAGGAACTCCATGTCTATCCTGGTCAGGGAAAAATCAAGGTTCCTCTCCTATATAAGGGTCAATAATAAATACAATATGAAATATTACTCAACAGATGACCTTTATCCGTACCAGGAACTTGTGACAGTAATAAAGGGCATCACACCGCAGGAGGGCCGCTTTTTAAGGGGGCACTCCCTTGTAGAGATTGAGATTGCCGAGGAGGCGGAGGATGCAAAGATCAGAAGACTTGCCATGCCAAAAGGCTGACAGGGTTATTCCTTAAGGAAGAGCCTGTGGTATTCCTCTTCTGTGAGATGCCTATTTAAAAGCCCTGAGACAATATTAAACAGATTCTCCATTTCAGTGTCGCTCATCCTTCCTGCAACAAGTTTAATAAGCTCATCATCAGAAAACTTCTGCATGTAATAGGCGATGGTGCTTTCATTGGTTTTACGGTCATAACCGTAACCCACAAGCCCATCATAGGATTCAACAAAATCATGAGTATGCATCTTTACCCCTTTCATATGCTACCCTTTAGCCCTTACCTTAATCAGTTGCGCCACAATGCTTACAGCTATCTCTTCAGGGGTCTCTGCCCCTATCTCCTCGCCTATGGGAGAATAGACCCTGTCAATCTGTTCCTTGTTAAAGCCCTCCTTCAGGAGGGTATCAAAGATGATTTTCACCTTTCTCCTGCTGCCTATCATGCCTATATACTTTGCAGAGGTTTTTAATGCCTGTGCGAGAACAGTCTTATCATGGGAATGGCCGCGGGTTACAATAACAAGATAGGATGATTCATTCACAGGCAGCCTCTCCATCACATTTTCAAACGGGCATGTAAGCACCTCCTTTGCATACGGAAAGTTATGAGCCATGGAAAACTCTTCCCTGTCATCAATCACCACCACCTTAAACCCGACGAGATCAGCAATCGGGCCTATCTGCTTTGATACATGTCCACCGCCAAAGATATAGAGCACAGGCTCTGAGACAAGAGGCTCAATCAACACATCCAGTTTGTTGCCATCACTATCCATAAGAGCTATCACCTGGGGCGCCCTCTTGATGATCATCTCCCTCATCTTGGTTTGTATAATCGCATCTGCCCCATCCATGCCGGACAATGAGCCTATCTTTTTCCCCTCAGGCCTCATTAACATCCTGGGCGCAATGCCTCTTTTCCACATGCCCGGATCAAGGATGGTGGCAAGAATGGCTGAGCCCCCCCTTTTGTTGAGCTCACCGATCTCCTTTATTATGTTTTGATGATCCGGGCTCTCCGGGAATACGGGTTCAATAAATATCTCCGCATTGCCGCCGCATATCATCTCATTTGCATCCACATCCTCTCCCTGCATGCTGTAGCAAAGCATGACAGGGGCAAGGGTTGAGAAGACCTCCTTGCCAACATCCATAACCTCTTTTTCCAGCCTGCCTCCTCCGATTGTCCCCACAAAGGAGCCATCTTCCATCATGAGCATCTTTGTGCCAGGCCCCCTTGGTGAAGAGCCCGCCTGGGTGATAATTGTCGCAAGCACGGCCATGGCCTTTTTCTCAACCAGTTCTGATAATTTGTTATATATCTCTCTCATATCTTCTTTCTCAATATCCTGTTGTCGCCCACCCGCACTGTCAATTGTTCATGGTCAAAAAATTCTATCAGGGGTATGCTGTATTTTCTGGATGTGCCTGTCATCTCCTTGAACTGTGCGGGGTTTATCTCGTTATTTTTCTTGAGGAATGCAACAAGCCTCTCCTTAAGATCATCAATGGCCTTTTTATGAAAATAGAGATCTTCCTTAACCTTTACGAGTACGCCTTCCTTTACGAGCACACCAAGTATCTCAGGGCCCTTTGCATCAGAAAATTCGCTGTTGACCTCCTTGAAATAGGGAGGCTGCAATTTTGCCCTGAGATAGATATCCTCAATCTTGCCCCTGATCTCCTTCTGGTCATTTGCCAAGGTGACCCTGTGATCCTTCAGCCGTAGAAGCTCATTCTCAATTACAATAGCGCCCAGGGCGCTCTGCTGGGCGACAATATAGCTAAAAAGCCTGGGATTGGTAGCCCCTTCTGTCCTGGACCTCAACTCCTCCTTTAATATGCCTGCCTTGAGCGGGTTACGCTCATGGTATTCAGAGAGTATGGCCAGAAAATCCTTTGTCGCATTTTCAAGATACTCTTCATGAATAAAAAGGCCGCTTTCTTTACTGTACTGGATGATCTTTTTCCGGGCAGATAACACCTTTAGAGCATCATCCACCCTCTTTTTCCCGAGATTTGCCAGAAACTGTATCTCTTTTGCATCCTTGCCTGTGTAGCGGCCCATCTTCACAAACTGCTCTACCTGAACAAGCGGATCTCCGCTGTATAGAAGCTCAAGATCTGCAAGCACACCCTCTGAAAGGCGCTTTTTCTTGAGAGGAAGCGGGTTGATAATCCATCCTCCGCCTATGGTCCTTACAGGCGAATAGCTTCTCAATATATATCTGTCACCCCTCAGCACAGCAGTGGGTTCATCTAGCCTGATCTGGGCAAAACATCTCTCCCCCTGGTTTAATACATCCCTGTCAAGCAGGATAACCGTAGAGATAATCTCTGCTGTGCCCGTATGAAAGCGTACCTTTGCCCGGTTTTTTAGCGGCCTGGCCGATGATGCCAGAAGATCAAGCTCAACATCAATCATGAATGTGGGCTTTAGGGTATCCTTTGCAGCAAGTACATTGCCCCTCTCTATCTGAGCCTTTTCCATGCCCTGTATATTTATGGCGGTCCTCAGGCCCGCACTCACATTATCTGTATCCTTATTATGCACCTGTATCCCGCGTATCCTGCTTGTTAGCTCCTGCGGATAAATGGTTATCTCATCACCCACGCTGATATTTCCTGATATGGTCGTGCCTGTAACAACCGTACCGAAACCCTTCATGGTAAAGACGCGGTCAATAGGGAGCCGGAAAAAATTACCGCTGTTTCTCTCGGGGATATCGGCGACTATCCTGTCGATTGTCTGAACAAGCGTCTCTATTCCCAGCCCTGTAACTGAGGAGACCTCGATTATGGGGGCATTTTCAAGGAAGGTGCCCTTCAGGTACTGCCTTATATCCTCCCTCACAAGCCCGATCCACTCATCATCAACCATGTCACGTTTTGTAAGCACAACAAGCCCGTGCTTCACACCAAGAAGCTGGCATATCTCGAGGTGCTCCCGTGTCTGGGGCATTATCCCCTCATCAGCGGCTATAACCATTGCAACAAGATCAATGCCGGTGGCGCCTGCCACCATGTGTTTTACAAACCTTTCATGCCCGGGCACATCAACAATGCCCAGGAGCTGCCCGCTGGGAAGCAGCAGGTGGGCAAATCCCAGCTCTATTGTTATGCCCCTGGCCTTCTCCTCCTTGAGGCGGTCTGTGTCAATATTTGTAATAGCCTTTATGAGTGAGGTCTTTCCATGATCAATGTGCCCTGCAGTTCCAAGTATTACCTGCTTCATTTATTTACCTTTCAGGATAAAAGCATTCAGATATGATGCCTGCTAAACGCCAGCCCCATTGATAAACTGTTTTTAAGGATCATGTCAATCCCAAATAATATCAATGCATATTTGCACAATGGCAAAAAGTGTTTATAATCAGCCTGCATGAAAGCAGGTTGCATACAGAATAAAAATCTTACAGGAAAAAAGGAGCCTATCATGGAACTGAAGAGATACTTTGAAGGCGCAAAGGGCACAGGGGTTATTGCAACTTCTGACAGTAACGGAAAGGTAAATATGGCTATATATTCAAAACCCCACTTTATGGATAATGGCGAGATAGCCTTTATCATGACAGACAAACTTACCCATCACAATCTTGGGCAGAATGCCAGCGCTGCATATCTGTTCAAGGAAGAGGGTGAAGGGCATAGGGGGAAAAGGCTCTACCTCACAAAACTCAGGGAGGAAAAGGACAGCGAACTCATTAACACTATCAGGAGCAAAAAACATCACTCTGGTTCAGATGATGAAAAGTCAAGGTTCCTTGTCTTTTTCAGGGTGGATAAGGAGCTGCCCCTGATAGGAGAAGGGAAATAGCAGGTGTTCACCACGGAGTACATGGAGAGCACCGAGTAAAAGGAAAAAACAAAATTTCCGTGACCTCTTTGTCCTCTGTGGTTAATCATAAAATAGTGTTTCATATGTCACTTAAGCCATGAAACCCTGTATTAGGAACCCTGATCTTTCGCCTGTAGCCTGGCCACATAGCCCGTGGTATTCCTTATATAATTGCAGATATTGTAGATCAGGTTTTTAAATGTCCTTGAGAGCTTGTCATACTCCTTTTGTATCTCAATGGGGTCCATCTTTTCTGTTTTGAGCCCCTTTGACGGGATTATTATGGCGGAATTGGGTTCATGTCCGAAATCTACAAAGGGTATATTCCCGATAATATCATTCTTCTCAAGGGTAAACATGATATCCCTGCCTTCCGGATTCTTGATATCTACAACTACCGTGCCATCTGTTATCCTGTAGAGTCCGTCCCCTGACTCAAAAACCTTGCCGGTTGATACCAGCTTAAGCATCTCTTTATCCTCTTTCTCTTCTGAAAAAATCTCTATGGCCCTTGTATTGAGTTTGCGCAGCCGCTGGTCAAGGCTTAAAAGAAGGCGTCTGAATTCAGGTGAGAGCTTCGAGTATTCATTGTAAAAGGGTTCAACATCAAGCAGGCAGAGCCTGAGATCACCCTCGGCAGTAACAGAGGCATTCCTTTCGTAATCGCCATAAAGCAAGGCCCTTATGGTGCCTATAAAGCAGCCCTCCCCAAGTCTGGCAAGCAAAAGGGGGCCTTTCGGGGTATCCCTGGTCACCCTTACAACGCCTTCATATACCGTCCATATCCATTTACCATGCTTTCCTTCTCTAACAATGGGCTGGCCTTTTTTATAGAAATCCTCCCTCTCAACATAGAGATAATCGGTGAGTGGGCCTTTAAGCACCTGCATACCTGAGATGTCAGGTTTGTCCCCAGTGTGTATGGCAAGGCTGCTGCCGTGCCCCACCTTTTTTATCTTTTCATTATCAAGGAGCTTTAGTGCCTCAAGGACTATGTCCATCCTCTTCTTTGTTATTGTGACCTCAACAGAGCTGACATCCTCTTCATAATAAAGGTACTCCCCCTCCTGCCATCCGAACATACCATACAGGGCCTTTGGCCCTTTTAATGAGCCATATACCGCATTTATGGGGTTACCCTTTGAAAAATGTATGATACCCGGATGGGGGGTATACTTTGAGGTGAGTTTTAATACCCCTGTGGAGGCATTGCTGCCAAGGATCTGGAATATCTCAGGAAGTTTGATAAGGTTCAGGCTGCCTGAAAGAGCTATCCTGTTATTCATATGTATATCCCTCTTTTTTTAATGGTTTTGAGCACAAATAGTCTTATGCAAAAAGGGTGCCCTGACCCCTTGCTAATGAAGGTTATCTTAACTCATTGAAATTAATATTACCTGGTCTCCATACAGAAAGAGGCTAATACTAAATGGGGCTTACAGTCCCGCTCCGGGCCGGATCAGCTAACCCTTTGTTTTAAAAGTCTTTTGCTGAAGACTGATCGCTGATTGCTGACCGATAGAATCCAAAAACAGAGGTTTTTGTATGGAAATTAATTATAATTACCGGATGAAACCGCAATAAATAAATAGGTCAGGGATATATGCTATTGCCTTAATCCCTATATTTCTGTATTTAAATGCCTGCGCATTAGGCCGGAAATTTGACATGATCCATGTAACATACCGGCATGGAAAGGCAGATATGATTATCAAGACACCAAATGAAATCAGAAAGATGAGGGATGCAGGGCTTATCTTGTGGGATGTGCATCAGAGCGCAAAAAGGGTTGTGGCGGAGGGAGTAACTACAAGAGAGATAGATAAAGCAGTGGAAGAGAGGATTTCAGCGCTGGGGGCATTCCCGCTTTTCAAGGGTGTGCCGGGCAAGGTGCCCTTTCCTGCCTGTACATGCATATCAGTAAATGAAGAGGTGGTTCATGGCATACCATCAGACCGTAAAATCAGGTCAGGCGATATTGTAAGCATTGATATAGGTGTAAAATACGATGGTTTTTGCGCTGATTCTGCTGTGACAATCCCGGTGGGGGAGGTGCCCGATGCAAAAATGGCCCTTCTTGGTGCAACAGAAGATGCCCTCCGTATGGCCATATCCATGCTTGCTCCGGGTAGAAACTGGAATGAAATATCAAATATGATGCAGAAAAAGATAGAGTCAGCCGGATACTCGATTGTGAGGGAGCTTGTGGGGCACGGCATAGGGCGGGAGATGTGGGAATCACCCCAGATACCCAACTATTATGTCAGAAAAGAGCGCTCCTTTATCATCAAAAAAGGGGCAACCCTAGCAATTGAACCCATGGTGAATATGGGCAAAAAGGAGATTAAATTCGAAAGGGATCACTGGACCATCTCTACAAAGGATGGAAAGCCAAGCGCACACTTTGAACATACAGTGGCTGTCACTGAAAGTGGCCCCTTTGTGCTTACATGCGGCCCGGATGGTGAAGGATGGGCAATGCCTGAAAATGCCATTTTCAGGTTTTAGACCTTTTTTAGGAGTAGAAGCCTCTATTCAAGATTTATCAATTCAGGATGAATACCACTGTCATCAACAATTATCCTGGCCATTGATAGAGGCCTTGTGAATCTTTTCGGGCCAGCGCTCCCCGGATTCATGTATAATATATTTCCCTTTTTATAAAGCTCAGGCATGTGGGTGTGGCCGGAGATAACAACGTCAATGCCAGCGGAAGCAGGGTCAATGTCCAAAAAATCCAGGTTGTGAATAATATAGAGATGGCTCCCTGCTATCTCAGCTATATCAGAAACAGGTATTGTCTTTGCCCATGTCCCTGTATCAACATTTCCCCTTACGGCAAATGTGGGCGCAATAGCCTTGAGTGAAGATAGGAGCTCCATTGAGCCTATATCACCTGCATGTATAATTGCATTGCATTTTATAAGTGCATGAACCAGCTCTGGCCTTAACAGACCGTGGGTATCTGATATGACATCTATTATTAAAGACATTTAATACACCTTTCATATGTTCTGATTTTTAAAAACAGTATTCAAGCATCACAGATGCATCCAGTCAATGCAATAAAATAGAACATTGTTCGCTTGACCTGGTGATCTAAAATGGTATTATCCCCGCTTAAATTTTTAATAAAAGGATATCAATAATGAAATTCAAACTGCCAAGGGCTGTTGTTGCCTTTTTAAACGGATGGATATTTTCACTGCTGGTTGCAATCCTTATTGCCACATCTATAAAATCTTCCCTTGCTGACTGGAACACGGTGCCGACCGGGTCAATGAAGCCTACAATCATTGAGGGTGACCGGATATTTGTAAACAAACTTGCATATGACCTCAAAGTCCCATACACCACCATTCACCTTGCAGAATGGGATAACCCTGAGCGGGGTGAGATTGTTGTCTTTTATTCACCAGAGGACGGTAAACGCCTTGTAAAAAGGGTAGTGGGTGTTCCGGGAGATACCATCTCCATGCAGGATTCAAAGCTTTACATAAATGGAAAACCCCTAAGCTACAGATACCCTGAAGAGTCGGATTTTAACAATTTTCTGGTAGAGGACAAATACAAAGAGGATACCATAATTGAAGATCTGAATAACAGGATTCACCCAGTACTGATACACCCCAGATATGCAGCAGAAACCTCATTTGACACTAAAAATATTCCTGAAGGCAAATATTTCATGATGGGAGATAACAGATACAACAGCGCTGACTCGCGCTATTTCGGGTTTGTGGATAGAAAGCTGATAGTGGGCAGGGCAACAGCAATAGTCATATCCCTGGATATAAACAACATGTACAAGCCAAGGTTTGAGCGTTTTTTTGAACGCCTGCCATAAGGATCGGGTTAATCACATGATTTTCTAAATACAATCTTCAGGGTCAATGTCAAGAATCAGGGCAACAGCCTTTTTTATTCTCACGATATCATCAGCCGATATTTAACCCGTTCTTTCTGAAAATCGGTTGTAGCTTATAGCCCTTATCTGAAAGCAATCAACCGCTGATCTTTTTTTGTAAACCATTAGACAGGGTTGGTTCAAGGAGTGCAAAGAATGGATTATTATCCCATTAAATATTCCATCCGGTTATGGGAACAACTATGGCGAGTTTGAGATTTTTACTATGACCCGGATTCAAGACAACTACAGGCCTTCCTTTTTTTATCTCATCCCCTAATGTGGGATCAAGGTTAACCCAGTATATCTCACCGGTTTTCAAAATCTTCCCCATCTAGTGAATCGAAAAGGTTCTCATAGGCCCCCTTGCTTATTGATTCCATTGCCTTTTCCTTTTTGATTTTCCTGAGCCTTTTTTTATCTGCCTTTATTTTTTCTTTAACAGCCTGCCTGATATATTCGCTAAGACTTTTATAATTCAGTTGTTTATGAGTCCCCTTTATGAATTCATAATCTTCACTGTCAATTTGTAGCTTTGTTTGAGTTTGCATTTTTACCTCCTCTTTTTAGGGTAAATATTTACACCAAAATATACCCCCAATATCAAGCCCTATATTCTTGGGGCATAAAATGATTAAGCAATGAATATCGGTTTAATGGAGGGACAGATACAGGGTGTATGGATTTTTCAATGAACACCCTTTTGCATATTAAAAAGGCTAAAGGCATTCCCGCCTTTTATCCTTTCCATATTTTCAGATTCAATACTGACAGCATCCATCTCTTTAAAATACCTGCCGGGTTTAATAAGGGGATAATCTGAACCAAAAATTATTTTTTCATAACCTATAATATCGCCTGCTGTTTTATATATTGCCGGGTCATAGAGAAATGGTGATGCCGCAGTATCAAACCAGACCTTTTTAAGAAGTTCCCTTATCTCCTTTTTGAGCAGGGCAAAAAAGAAGAGGCCCCCTCCCCAGTGTGCAAGGATTATTTTGTTGTCACGGTATCGTTTTATAAGGTTTTCTATCTGCCTGAGTGTGATCTCCTGTTTGCCCGGATACCTGTGCCCAACCGGTTCATTGACATGCATGAGCAGAGGCGCATCATACTCACGGCAAACAGCCATTACATCGCTTAAACAGGTGATAATATCAGGGGTCAAAGGTGAATCATAGACTGCCAGTTCACCCACGCCCTTGAGTCCCAGTTTAAAACACCTTTCAGCCTCCTTTGCACCGTGAGGAGATAAGGGATCAAAACAGCTTAACCCGATAAGACGGTCAGGAAAAGAGGAGACCGACTCGATTATATAATCGTTGTGCCGTGTATAATTATCCGGATTCTTCCAGGGGAAGCCGAATACAACAGCCGCATCAACACCCTCTTTATCCATATCCTCAATCAGGCTGCGGGCGCCTGCCAATTTTGATCTATTAAAACTATAAAGCATCTCAAATGCAGGCTCACCATCAAAAAAGAGTCTCCTTTTTTTCCTGAAGATATCAGGAAAGATATGGGTATGAATGTCTATAATCATTTAAACAGTTCTTCAATAATTTCAGGTAATGCCCCGGGTGAAAAACCTGATATTGTTTCTATTATTTTACCTTCCGGGTTAATTATGTGCATGGTGGGTATTGCGGCAGGAGAATCTCCATAATATGCACTGCTTACTGTGCCATCATCCCTCATCACAGGGTAATTGATTCCGAATGTCCTCATGAACTTCTGTATCTGCCCGTCATCAGCCTCTGAAAGGGTATCCATTGAAACACCCAGCACAACCAGCCCCTTGTCCCTGTATTTTTCCTGAATGCGCACAAGCTCAGGTACAGACTGCATGCAGGGGCCGCACCAGGTTGCCCAGAAATCAAGGAGAACTACTTTTCCTCTGTAAGCAGAAAGGGTGATATCTTCGCCGGTCAGGGCCTTTAATCTGAAATCAGGGGCATCTATTGCCTTTACCTCTGTCTTCTGGTTCTCTTTTGAACAGCCTGAAAAGATTAAAGCCATAAATGTGGTTAACAGGGTCATATATTTTGCAATCAATCTGTATCTCATCTTATCTCCTGATATCTGTAATTAGGGTTATGGGCACAGGAGCATATTAGTCTCTCGCCATTAAAACAATTTCTTTTAATATTACTCCGGCTCATTTATAATGCAGAATACAATTTTTTCACCGGATATGGAATAATTTAAAATAAAAATATATGAGGCAAAAAATGGTGAAAAAACCATATACATTAATAGTTTTTGTTATAATAACCCTTACCTTTTTCAACGCCTATGGTGAAGATAATATGGCTCCTGAACACAAATTAATAACAAGACCTGCATCTGTTGCCGGTGCATTTTATCCTGAAAGCAGTGAAGATTTAAAAACAGCCGTAAATGGCCTTCTGAAAGATGCGGAGAAAAAGGATGCTAAAGGGATGATTCTGGCAGCAATGGCGCCCCATGCAGGTTATGTCTATTCGGGACAAATTGCCGCACTCACATTCAAGAACATCTCAGATATTGATTTTGATACGATTGTAATAATAGGCCATGACACATTTCAGGATGCAGTGGCCTATACATGCCCTGTTGATTTTTTTGAAACACCTTTGGGAAAAATCCCGGTTGATAGAGAGATGATGGAAAGGCTTGAGGCCTTTAATAAAGGAATAAGGCCTGATATATCGATCCACAGGGGTGACCACACTATAGAGGTACAGCTCCCCTTCATACAGGCCAGGAACAAAAAATGCAGAATATTACCTCTTATGTTCGGGTTCCCTTCACCTCAAAACTGCAGGATACTTGCTGATGCAATAAGGAAGGCTGCCGGGGATAAAAATATATTTATACTGGCAAGCTCTGACATGTCCCATTATCCAACATATGAAGGGTCAAACAAAATGGATAACCTGACCCTTGAAAAAATCAGGTCAATGGACATAGACCTCTTTTTCAGGCATGTCTATAAACAACTGAAAGAGCCTGACCTCCCCGGGCTTCAGACAGCCATATGCGCAAGCGGCGGAGTAGGTACTGCCATGCTCTATGCCAAGGCAATGGGGGCGGATACAGCCCTGGTTTTAAAACATGCCAACTCGGGAGATGTGACCGGGGGTGATAAAACGAGGGTTGTTGGGTATTCATCCCTTTTATTTATAAAAAAATGATGTTATGATTTTGCTGAATAGTAAAAAGAGGCAAAAATGAAACCTGAAAAAATAAATATTAATATAGTAAAGCAAAATCTTTTAAAAATCCCAAAGGCCAAATTGGCAGAGCTTAATGATTTTATTGAATCTATTTTAATGAAAACTAATTCATGTAAATCAAAACGGATAGGAAAACTTGAAGGGATATGGCAAGGTTTGGGTTTTGAAAAGATACCTGATCTGGATAAAAATATTCGAGATATCCGTAATGAGTCAGAGAATCTGCTGGCAGAGAGGGTTAAAAGGTGCAATATCTAGCAGATACAGTAACTATTGTTAGGCATTTTGCAAAAACAGGAAAAATTGGCAAAGCTGCAAAACAGATTCTAAAAGATGCTGACAATGGAAAAAACACCATATTTATTTCGATCATCTCAATAGTAGAAATTTTATATTTATCCGAACGCAATAAAATTCCCATCGATTTTGAAGAGGTACGAGATAAGATCATCCCCCTCGATTATGATAAAATAGTCGATTTAGATTTCGATATAGTTGAAACCGCAAAAACAATAAGGGGTCTTGAACTTCATGATAGACTAATAGTTTCAACATCATTATTTTTGAATATACCAATATTGACAAGTGATAAAATTATAAAAGAATCTGATCACGTTGTCACCATATGGAATTAACTATAGCTATTGAATAGATTTACCTTTTACTTAATTCCTATAATTTACACACAACACTAAGGAGACCTTTAATAACTGACTATGCCTCACATGCTATCCAATACCCTGTACGACCCAATGACAGACGAAGAGCTGGTCAGATACTCGCTTCATGATGAAAATGCATTTTACAGCTTGATGAAACGGTATGAGCCTGCATTGCTCCGCTATATCAAGAGGATCATGCCGGCCAGCAGGGAGGAGGCAGAGGATATACTTCAGGAAATCTTTATAAAGGTATATCGCAATATCAACGGATTTGACATCAATCTTAAATTTTCAACCTGGTTGTACCGGATTGCCCATAATGAGGTCATCAGCCAATACCGTAAAGACAGGAGATACCGCTCTTCTCTCAACATTGATGATGCAGTTACCGATTCACGTTTGCTTGTTAATTTCCTGACCGATGCCTCTAATATGGAATCTGATTACCTGGTGAGAGAAAAGGTAGAGGAAGTAAGAAAAGCACTTGAAAAACTGGCACCGAAATACCGTGATGTTCTGGTACTGCGTTATCTGGAGGAGTTAAGCTATGAAGAAATAGGCGATATACTTCAAAAACCTTCAGGCAGTGTGGCGACACTGTTAAACCGGGCCAAAGAAAAATTTAAAAAACTTGCAGGACAATATCAATTAGAGAGGAAATAGCAGAATTATGAGGGATATCAGCAGGGAAGTGCTTGATAAGATAAAGGAGAAGGGTATTGCACCCCTCCCAAAAAGGTATTTTATTTTAAGGCGCTCTACAGTCTGGATGCTCTTCTGCTTCTCAATCATCCTGGGGAGCATTGCAGGCAGCACTGTTATTTTCCGGGTTAAAAATGCGGAGTGGGATCTGTTTTACCATTTTAAAGGTAATTTGCTGGATTTTTTATTGATATACACCCCATATTTCTGGGGCATCTTTATGATCTTTTTTTCTGTTGTTGCCTATTATTATTTCAGGCAGACACAAGGGGGTTATCGTTACCGGGCCACAACAATTGTTGCCTTAAGCCTTTTTATTTCTGTTGCAGGGGGCATGGGTATGTATTTGGCCGGAATTTCTGAACGTATGGAAGCAATTTTTGAAGAGAAGCTGCCCTTTTATCATGGTGTTACATTCCATAGCCAGAAGGTCTGGATGTCACCGGATAAAGGTCTATTGGCCGGGATGATTTCAGATATCACAAAAGATGGGTCATTCCGCCTGAATGATCTTGATGGCAACGAATGGAATATCCATGCAGAAAAGACTATATGGCGCGGCAGATTAACCCCATCCAAAGGCCTTGAGATAAAATTGATCGGCACCAGGATCGGCCCGAACAGCTTCAGGGCAGATGAAGTGCGTCCATGGCATGGAAGGAAAAACCGGGGTGCAAAACACAGGCGCAATTAATTTATTAATAAAAAAATGAAAGAAAATTGAAGTACGTTTCGTATTACCTGTTAAACGCTGACTATGACATGCATGTATTAATTCAGGCTCTTTTCGTTAAGATATAACAGTTAACCTTTTACTAAGGAGATATATTATGAAACGTATACTAACAATAGCAATGCTTTCCATCTTTCTTCTGACCACTGGCACATATTCCTATGCCCGGGGCAGGGGCATGGGTTGCTGCAAGGCAAATGGCGGGCAGGCAGGCTGCGGAATGAATTATGTTGATGAAAACGGAGACGGTATCTGTGATAATGCAGGTACCGGAAAGGGCAAAGGGGCAGGAAAAGGTTACCGGAACAGGCTAAACAATACCTCTAGCGCTGCATCCGCACATGGTCCCAATTATGTAGATAAAGATGGGGACGGGGTATGTGACAATTTCAAAGCAGCAAAATAATTTGTTCCAAATTTATTTCTTGCCTTTTTATGGCTGAGGCCCTAAAGATAGGCCTCAGCCTTTAACATTAAATAATGGAAATAATATGGAACCTCAATCCCGAATCTCAATCACCCCATTCGAAGCCCTGGTGAGTCAGGCGATTGCCAGGCCGCTTATTGAACACATTTATACAGCAGACCCGGCTGCCCATGTGTGGAACGGGAGGATATATATCTACCCCTCACACGATATTGATGCGGGTATACCTGAAAATGATAATGGCGACCATTTTGATATGCGGGATTATCATGTGCTCTCCATGGATAGTATAGATGGTTCGGTTACTGATCACGGTGTTGCCCTTTCTGTAAAGGATATCCCCTGGGCAGGCCGTCAGCTCTGGGACTCGGATGCTGCGTATAAAAATGGCAGATATTACCTCTATTTCCCGCTAAAGGATAAGAATGATATCTTTCGTATTGGTGTTGCCATAAGCAATCAACCGGAAGGCCCATTCATACCTGAACCGGAACCGATAAAAGGGAGTTTCAGCATTGATCCATGCGTATTTAAAGACACAGATGGAGAGCACTATATGTATTTTGGCGGCATCTGGGGCGGTCAGCTCCAGCGCTGGTATAAGGGTAAATATGACCCGTCCGGACCGTTCCCCAATGCGAATGAACCGGCAATACCGCCGTTTGTGGCAAAATTGAGTAATAACATGCTGGGGTTTGCCGAAGCACCAAAGCCTGTTACCATAGTCGACAGGGCCAATAACCCTTTGCTTGCAAGTGACGAAGACCGTAGGTTCTTTGAGGCATCATGGATGCACAAGTATAATGGCAGATATTACTACTCATATTCAACTGGTAACACCCACTATCTCTGTTATGCCACAGGCGAAAACCCTTATGGGCCTTTTACATATCAGGGTAAGATACTCACCCCTGTGATCGGATGGACTACACACCATTCCATTATAGAATTTATGGGCAAATGGTATCTCTTCTATCATGACTGCACGGTGTCAAAGGGTAAAACGCATCTGCGTTCCATCAAGGTAAGTGAACTTAAATATAATGAGGACGGGACAATCCAGACCATTCACCCATATGGTGATTTATCACCGGTGTGGTAGCTGATTTTAGAGCATCTGGTAAGGATCTATATCTATCATCATACTCACCCCGCTCCCTTTGAGTATCTGGATAGAGCATTCTCTAACCCGTTCAAGAAAGTAGTGGAGCACATTGCTGTTCCTGCTTTTAAGAAGTATCTGCCACCTGTACTTGCCCCTGAGCTTGGAGAGAGGCGCCTCTGCAGGGCCTAAAACCTGTATGGTTTTACCCTCCCTTGGCCAGTTCGCAAGGATAACCTTCATCTCATGTGCGATCTTTTCCGCCCCATTCTTTGTGGCATCCTTTACATTGCCTGAAAACCTGATGCATGCAAGATACCCGAATGGCGGGTATTTCAGCATCTCCCTCATCTGTTTCTCCCTGGTGTAAAAGCTTGCATAGTCGTGGTTTTTTGCTGCTTCAATAGCATAGTGCCCCGGGTTAAAGGTCTGGATAATAACCTGACCCCTGTCAACGCCACGGCCAGCGCGTCCTGCAACCTGCGAGATTATCTGGAAGGTGCGCTCCCCTGCCCTGAAGTCAGGAAAGCCCAAGGAAAGGTCGGCAGATACCACACCAACCAGAGTGACATTCGGGAAGTCATACCCCTTTGTCACCATCTGGGTGCCCACGAGTATATCAACCTCATTATTGCTGAAGCCCTTAAGGATTTTATCGATCTGCCCCTTTTTCCGGGTGGTGTCGCGGTCAAACCTTGCTATCCTGGCATAAGGGATATCATCTGCAAGTTCATGTTCAAGCTTTTCTGTGCCAAACCCATATGGGATCATCCCCTCATGCCTGCATGAGGGGCATCTGTTTTCGGGCGCAACCCTGTATTCACAGTAATGGCAAATAAGTGCCCTGGCATGAAGGTGATAAGTGAGCGTTAGATCACAATTGGGGCACTTAACCGATTGCCCGCAAGCGGGACAAAGGTATATCTTGCTGAACCCCCTCCTGTTTAAAAATAGTATGGACTGTTTTCTCTTTTCAAAATTTTCTTTAAGGGCATTTCTCAGGACAGGGCTTAAAAGCCTCTTTTTATCAGAATACCCCATCTCAAGCACAGACTTCATATCCACGATCCTTATATCCGGCAGAGGCCGCTGTTCCACCCTCTCAGGCATTGTAAGAAGGTGATACTGCCCCTTTTCAGTATTGTGATATGACTGTACTGATGGTGTGCCTGCCCCCAGCACTACAACCGCATCCTCCAGCTTTCCCCTTTTAACAGCCGCATCCCTTGCATGGTACCTTGGTGGCTCATCCTGCTTGTATGAAGAGTCATACTCCTCATCCACAATAATAAGGCCGAGCCTGTTAAGCGGTGCAAATAGCGCAGACCTTGCGCCTATCACAAGGTCTATCTCGCCTTTAGCCATCATCATCCACTGTTCATACCTCTCGCCATCTGAAAGCCCGCTGTGAAAAATGGCAACCCTGTCTCCCAGCCTTGAACGGAACAGCCCCTCCGTGAAGATGGTAAGCGCTATCTCTGGCACTAGCAGGATTGCCTGTCTTCCAAGGGATATGGCATGAGAGATGGCATTATAATAGACCTCTGTCTTGCCGCTCCCTGTTACACCGTATAAAAGAAATGTGGAGAATTTTCCTTTGTCCATGCCTTTTTTCAGGGCTGAAAGGCAACCCTCCTGCTGTTCTGATAGAAGAGGTTGAGGGCCCTGGATCATCTTGTCACCCGAAATGCTCAGCCTGGGGACCTCCTTCTGGTATTTTTCAAGCACACCCTTTTTTACCCACTTGTCCACAAGGTAATCCCCATTGGAAAATCTTTGGCAAAGACTCCGCAAAGGCAGGCCGCCCTCCGTTGCAAGGGACTCAAGAAAGGAGGCCTCATTATCCGCCTTTAAAGCAATACTCCTTGCATTAAGGATATCCCTGTTTTTATCATCCCTGTATTTCACATAGGTCCACTTGAGGGGGCCTGTCCTCTCCTTCTTCTGCTGTAGCTCAATTGTGATAAGACCGCGTTTTTCAAGCTGGTAAAACCTGTACAGGGGTGGCGGAAGACGCTTACCTGGATTTTCCCTGACCCAGACAAGCAGATCTTTCTGATCCGGGGCAAGGCCATATGAATCAATAGCCTCAATGCCCCTCTCAGTAATGACCCCTTTCTTGAACTTTTGCGCATTAAGACCGCCAGGGAGCGCAGACTGTATGACCATGCCTAAAGGACAGATGTAATACTCTGATATCCACCTGAAAAATGGGACAAGGTTGGGGCCAAATAGAGGTGTCTGATCAAGGATATCCCTTATATCTTTCAGTTCATAACCAGCATGGGTGCTACCCTGGGCCGTATCAACGATATATCCTGTAACCTCCCTGTTCCGAACAGGCACAAGCACCCTTTTACCGATAGCAACATCATGCGAGATGGCATCCGGCACTCTATAGGTAAAGATACTCTCAAGGGGGGCACATACTGCCACCCCTACAGTATGCCTCTTGACCTCTGCCATGACAGGCTCTTACCGGTACTGCTCTTCATAGGTCTTTAAGACATCCTGAAGGTGTTCTGTTCCAGCCTCAGGGTTTACAGGAGGAGGCTCAGGCGTCACCTTTTCAGGCTCAGCCTTTTGGGGTATCTCATATTCAGGGTTCCGGTTCATGGGCAGGGTATTTAACGGGATATTCTCCTCAATACTCTGGACTGTGTATTTTTCTGTGAAGGAGTCACCCTTTTTATACACTATCTCAAATGGGTGCCAGCCGGTTGCTGTTTTCTGGTAATCCCTGAATGTCACAGTGACAAGGGCATCCTCACCTGGTATGCGGTAGGATATCAAAAGTGGGATGAACCTCTCTTTTTCAACAATAAGCCTTGGGCTGCCAGTCTCCATGTCCCCGATCATGAAGGAAATCACCCCGTCTAGCCGGGTATAAGAGGTCTGTGATATATCTACACCGAGTGAAAGCAACAGCCTCTCTATCCTCTCACGGCTGTTCATAACAAATAGCTGCCGATATATTAGATCAGGTGAAACAACATCCCTGTTTCCCATTCGGTCAAGGGCCTTTACAGAAAATCTGTCAGGCGACTCAAGCCATATCTGTTCGGTAAAGACCCTTTCGCTATTCCCTGATGTCTGGAGGGTAGATTGTATTATTGACAGGGTGCGCACCTGCTTATAATTATTGCACATAAAATCAAGGATCTGATCTTCCGGCATCACATAGCCAAAAGAACTTGTCCCCTGAAATACAAACAGAGATGCGGCAAGATATAGAGATATTTTTATCCTGTTCAAGATATGTCCTTGTCTCATTTTTCATGCTCCATTTTTTAAACAGAAAACGCCCTTCCCTCTAAAGGTGCATCATATGCATACTTTTAAGTATACTCCTCTGACGGGAGATGATATACCTTCCTGGCCTTACAGGCGAATACCTGTGCGGGTTTGGCAGTATTGCAGCCATAAGCGCCGCCTCTTCGGCAGTAAGCCTTGAAGCGCTCTTGTTAAAATATTTTTTTGAAGCCGCCTCAGCGCCTATAACCCCGGTGCCCCAGTCCACTGAATTAAGGTACAGCTCCATGATCCTGACCTTTGGCATTACTGCCTCTATCAGAACCGTATAATATGCCTCAAGCAGCTTTCTTACAATATCAATGCCTTTCCATAAAAAAACAGAGCGTGCCATCTGCATTGTTATGGTGGATGCCCCCCTGAACCTTTTCCTCTTAACCATATCCTTTACTGTCCTGTTCAATTCCTGGTAATCAAACCCGCTGTGTGACATAAATCTCTGATCCTCTGCTGCCATCACCGCCCTGACAAGATTCGGTGAGATACTCTTTATGGGCCGCCATTCGCCCTTTGGCACAATTAAATCTTCATCTTCGGGTAAAAACAGATTCTGTATCCGGGTCACTATAACAGGCATTGTGGTAGGAGGGTTTATGAATCTAAGCGCCAGCACCTCCAGAAGCGAAAACAGCACGAAGAGTAACAGCAACTTTGCGAAAAGCCCTGCAAACCTGTAGAGCAATCCCCTTTTTTCTTTCTTTGCCATAGCGGGCCAATCACTCTCTCTTTTTCTTTATCTTGTCCCAGGCACTGTTCATATCATCATAGGATGCCTCGTCAAGCCTTATGCCGGAAGAGTCAAGTTCATTCTCCATCCTTTTAAACCGGTCAACAAACTTGCTGTTTGCATCCCTTAAAAGCTCCTCACTGTTGAAGTCCCAGTGCCGGGCAAGATTTACAAGGGCAAAAAAGAGGTCTCCTGTCTCTTCCCTGACCCGATCACGGTCTTCATCTTTTAGGGCATCAGAGAGCTCTTTAAACTCCTCTTTGACCTTCTCCCAGATATCCTCTTTTGTTTTCCAGTCAAATCCGCTCTTTGAGGCCTTTTTGCTGAGCCTGTGGGCCCTTAAAAGTGCAGGGAGACAGAGGGGCACATCCTCAAGTATGGAGGATGCGCTCTTATTCACATTTCCATTTTCCTGCATCTTGAGTTTCTGCCAGTTCTGTTTAACCTCTTCACTGCTTTCTATGACCATGTCACCAAACACATGGGGGTGCCGGAATTTCATTTTTTTAACAATATTTTTGATGATGTCGGTCATGCTGAAGAGGGCCTTCTCATGGCTGAGCTGGGCCAGAAAAACGATCATAAAGAGGAGATCGCCTAGCTCGGCGCACATCTCTTTGTAATCCTCTTTCTCGATTGCATCAAGCGCCTCATAACACTCCTCAAGCAGATACATCTTCACGCTTGCGTAAGTCTGCTCCCTGTCCCACGGGCAGCCCTCAGGGCTCCTCAGTTTTTCAGCAAGTTCAACCAGTTCAATAATCGATGCAGCCAGCTCTTCTCTACTTTTCAGGTCGGTCATCTTTATCTTTTTCTAATATGATGCTGTTAATCCGGTCAGCCTGCCCTATTATCTTCTTTTTCCATTTTTCATAATGATCCGGCGATACAAGGCCTGTGATATACTGGTATGACCTTATAATCCATGGCGCAAGAAGTGATTCAGAAATCAGCGGACCGTTTTTGGGTGTATAAAAGGTAAGTATGATTATAAACACATAGGCAAGAAATATGGTTTTTATCACGGCAAAGAGCCCGCCCATGAGCCTGTCAAACCATCCGAGCAATGCCTTTTTAAAAATAAGCCTGATACCTAGCCCAGCCAGATTGCAGAGAATTAATACCAGTATAAATACCAGCGCAAGGCTGACAAGAGGCATAAACCTGGTTTCAGGCAGATATCTGCTTAAAATCCCTGTGACCTCCGGCTGGTATATATTTCCGAGCCATATGCCCAGTACAATACCGGCCAGGGATGCCACCTCCCTGATCAGCCCTCTTATAATGCCCTTTATTGTAAGGTATAAAAGGGGGACAAGTATTATGTAATCCAGTATGTTCATAGGTATATTCATAGAGACTCTTTACCAGAGGAATATCAGGCAGGTCAAGGTTAATATCTTGTTTTATTCCAAATAATAATGTGGTAATAGATTCAGGTTTTTCAGGGACATCATCAAATAAAAAGGCAAAGACACCCTTTGACTTCTAACCGGGCATGTCAGATATGACCCGATATTTATAAGGCCAGGACAATATGGATCTTCAGGAAAAAATTGAGCTTATCACCCGCATAAGCCTTGACCTCAACCAGATAAAGGACCTCGATATATTGCTTGAGCGGATACTTGCAAATGTAAGGCTTTTTCTTAATGCAGACGCAGGTTCCATTTATCTGAAGGAGGGCGACAGGCTAAGGTTCAGCCATTCACAGAACAATACCCTGCAGAAACAGCTGCCGCCTGGCGGTAAACTTGTTTACAACACATATACCATACCGGTAGATACAGGTTCAATAGCAGGTTATGTCGCCAAAAACAGGAAGACCGTTTCAATAGCCGATGTTTACAGCCTGCCCAAGTCAGCCCCCTATTACTTTGATCTGGAGTTTGACAGGCTTTCAGGGTACAGGAGCAGGTCAATGCTCACCGTGCCCATTACCAACCAGAGGAACGATACCCTTGGTGTTATGCAGCTGATCAATTGCATGGATTCTTCCGGGAATATTATACCATTCCCCGACTCAGACCAGCCTCTTGTACTGCATTTTGCATCAAATGCAGGGCTTGCCATTGAGCGGGCACAGGCAACAAGGAATACCCTGCTCAGGATGATAAGCATGGCAGAACTGAGGGATCCGAAAGAGACAGGGGCACATGTAAACCGTGTTGGGGCATATTCGGTTGAAATATATGAGGCATGGGCAAAGGCAGCAGGCGTATCAGATAAGGAGATAGAGCATAACAGGGATCTGTTAAGGATGGCCGCTATGCTCCATGATGTGGGGAAGGTTGCCATAAGCGATATTATCCTGAAAAAACCTGCCCGGTTAACTACAGATGAGTTTGAAATAATAAAATCTCACACCTGGCTCGGGGCAAGGCTTTTTAAGGACGGGCAGTCGGACTTTGACTCTGTCGCTATGGAGGTGGCGCTGAACCACCATGAAAAATGGGACGGCACAGGGTACCCGGGCCTCAGTGATGCAATAGAGAGGATGAATATTGAGATAACTAATAGTGCGGATATCAGGCCCATCGCAAAAAAGGGAAAGGATATCCCTCTATTCGGCAGAATTGTCGCAATTGCCGACGTTTATGACGCACTCTGCTCACAAAGGGTATATAAAAAGGCATGGGATGAGTATGAAATAATTAACGAAATTAAAAAATCCTCTGGCAGACACTTTGACCCGGATATAGTGTCTGCCTTTTTCAAATGCTACGATATATTGAAAAGTATCTCCCGGAAATACCCTGACCATCAGTAAATCAAAAGACCCGGAACACTACCCCCAAAATTAATTTTTTCAGAGCATAAAATATATTCGTCTTGAGGGCATATAATTTGCATATAATTATATATTATTTTTATACAATATGGATATTATGTACGAAAAGATTCTTTTGATAAGCGACACAGCGGAAGATGAGGAGGCGCTGAAAGGGCTCCTCAGCACAGATAAATATGAGATAACTGCTGCCACCGTGCAAATTGGGATGGAAAGGGCATTGAGTGAAGAGGGGCCTGCCCTGATAATTGCCGATTATGACCTTATAGGGGAAAAGGCCGCTATTTTCTACAGGTTCCAGCAGAAAAAATCCAGGACATGCATTATTTTTTACGGACAGGATATCTCATCGGATGAGCTTGGCATGATGCTGCAACAGGGTATTTATTCCTATATACCCAGGAGGTTTCTGAGAGAACGCCTGAGGGAAACCGTAGTCGGGGGGCTTGAAAACAGGCGTGCCTTCATAGAGATACTGGGGATGATGGAGAGGCTCAAGGAGCTGAATAAAAGGCTTGAAGATGAGACCGCATCCCTAAAGAGGAGAAACCGGGAGTTGAGCTTTATAAATATCCTAAGCAGTGAGATATCCTATGAAGCGGGCTGGGACAATATCATGAAGAGGATGATAGATGCAGGACTCCCGCGGGTAATGGAATACAGCCTCTTTGGTCTTTTATACAGGATGGGCTCACACTGGAAACTTGCACTTCATGCGGGCACAACAGGAATCAGCCCTGATAATGGCAGGCTTATTCATGATATCATCCAGAGGGTAAATTCCGAATATGATCAGGAAATAGCTGAAACCGGTATGGATCTGGAATATATCCCCCTCAAAAGATCTGGCATTGCCTCATGTGAAGAGATTGATATCACTCCCCTTCAAATTTCAAATGAAACCCTTGGGTTTATGCTCTTTAGTGGCGCGCAACCAGAAAATATTAGCGAAGAGCCTGTCATGAAACAAACGCTTGGGAATATGCTCTCCCTTTCGCTCAAAAATGCCCAGGAGTATTACAGGCTGAAGGAGGCATCTGTAACAGACAGCCTTACTGGTGTCTATAACCGCAAAGGTCTATTTGATTTTCTTGAAAAGGAGCTCCCAAGGGCAAACCGGTATAAAAAGCCGGTTTCCCTGATTCTTACAGATATGGACGATTTTAAGGATATAAATGATACAATGGGCCATCAGGCAGGCGATTATGTGCTGATTGAGTATGCCTCCATACTTAAAAAATCCTTCCGCCTGACTGATATAGTAACCCGTTTTGGCGGTGATGAATTTGCCATTATTCTCCCTGAAACAGGGCTTAAAGAGGCCCATGCCATCATGCAAAGGGTGATAGAGACCCTTGATCAGCATACCTTTGAATGGGGAATAAAAAAATTCAAAGTAAATATCAGCTACGGGGTATCAAACAGCGATGAGTTGATAAACCACAATGACCAGGATGCGCTCATCGGGCTTACAGACGCAAGACTCTATGAGCATAAAACCCACCGGAAAAATATTCTAAACATTGCAGGTCAATTTTAACGATCTTTAAAATAGTGTTCGCCATTCTTAATCAACATTGAGTAAGCCATTGCGTGTGGTAGTCTCGATAATTAACTAATTTGTTTTTTTGCTATTGTCATACAATGGTAATGGTATGGTTCATCAAAAAATTGGTTAACAGGCTATTTATATTTTAACCATATAATGCTATTAATCGGACATTAAAGGAATACACCATGACAAAGAAGAAAAATCAAACAGACAAATTTCTTAATTTAACCTGGGATGATCTTAATGAATGGGCTGGTAGTTCTATAGTCAGAAGGGGTGAAAAATATTATAAACAGGGTCGTGTCTCGGGGCTTGCAAAGGCAGGGGATAGCACAATTATAGCATGGGTGAAAGGGAGTGAAAAATATGCAACAAAGGTTGTAATAGGCAGAGGTGGTCTTCTCGAATCTGTCTGTACTTGTCCCTATGCACTTGGATGTAAACACGGTGTGGCGACAGTTCTTGCATATCTTGAACAGATAAAAAAGAATACTCTTGTTCCGAAGGCCGAAAAAAAGGATGAGAGACTAATGCTCATTAATGGAATAATGGACGGGGATGAAACAGAAGAAGATGATAATTCTTATTCAGAAAATGTTGACAAGCTAGACCTGTTCCTCAAAAAACAAAGTAAGGCTGACCTTATCAAACTTATTCATGAGCTGCGAATTAAATATCCTGAAATTACCCGATATTTGCATGATCATAAAAATTTCAGCTCAGGAGAAATTAAATCCCGTATTGCGCATATAAAAAAGCAGATAAAAGAGGCAACAAAAGAACCAGGTTGGCAGAACTACTGGAACGGCCAGGGTTTTACGCCTGATTTTTCTGAAATACGGGGTAATCTTGTAACTCTTCTTGATGAAGGCTATGCTGATGATGTCCTTTCACTTGGCAAAGAATTGATGGCTTCGGGCACAGAACTGGTTGAAACAAGTCATGATGAAGGTGAAACAGCCGGTGAAATAGAGGGGTGCATGCCTGTTTTAATAAGGGCCTTGAAAGAATCATCTCTTGAACCTGTTGAAAAGCTTGCATTTGCAGTTGAATCGGTAATTGAAGATGAGTATGACATATTTAAGCTATTTACAGAGTACATTGAATCCGATCACTCGGCTGATGTGTGGAGTGAAGTGGCAGATATGCTGCTGGCGAGGCTTGAAACCCTTCCTGTTAACAGCACCCAGTTGGGCCTAAGCCGATATAAAAGAGATCAGATAAGCAACTGGGCTGTTACTGCCCTTATTAAATCAGGCAGAAATATGGAGATATTACCTTTGTGTGAAAAGGAGGCTCCTATAACCGATAGTTACAACCGTCTTGTTAAAATACTTATTGAAAAAAAGCTATATGATGCGGCGGAGAAATGGATATATAAAGGCATCAATGCAACCAGGGAGCATTGGCCAGGAATTACTTCAGAGCTGAGGGGGCAGCTTATTGATATCCGTATAAAACAGAAAAACCCGCACGCTGTTGCAGCCTTAAAGGTTTATGAGTATGTAAATTATCCATCATCAAAGGCATACCAGGAATGTAAAGCTTTTTCTGATAAAATAGATGAGTGGGAAAAGGTAAGAGCTTGTATTTTGCACTATCTTGAAAATGGGAAACTACCATGGAAGCAGAGTGAATGGCCATTACCGCAGCCGGATATTGAATATAAAGAATCAAAAATAGGCAGGGATTACCTGTGATTTACCACAATATGGTCATATTTTTTGCCGAATTATTGGTCGAACGATT
>CAYWRH010000053.1:0-25305 GCA_964460435.1 uncultured Desulfatiglans sp. | reverse complement strand
ATATTTTAATCATGTGGATACAAATTACCCTTACCAGTAAGATGATATGTATATAAAGTATGCAAATATTGAGAAAAAATATTGCTATATTTATATTGATTATCTTAAAATTATCTTTCGCTAATGAAAGTACAATGGAACGGATGTTGCTTATATGTCAGACATGTCTAATCATTTTCAAAATACAGCAAGGGCAAAATTCAGGCCCCTTTTATGGATAATGGCAGCATGCATTATTATACTCCTGCCCATATTTATCTTCTGGACATCTGATAATATTAAAAGGCAGAGACGCGCTATTGAACGACTTCTTACAGACAAGGCCGAGAGTATAATACAGAGTTTTGAAGGGGCAACAAGGTTTGCCATGATGGGTTCAATGGAACCGCGTTTCCCAATGCCGGAGTCATTTAACCAGTTGAGAGATCAGAACCCCCTTCAGAGCCTGTTGACATTCTTTACCCAGAACCCTGATATCTCATATATCATATTGACCGATCTTGAGGGGAATATCACAAACCACAGCGACCCGGAAAAGATAGGTGAAAGTTATGAAAAAAATATTGATCTCAAGAGACTTGCCGCCACAAAGGAACTCATGAAAAGGGAGGTAGCAGGAAAGGGTGGAGGCAGGGTATTTGAGGTATTCAGGGTGTTCCTGCCTGAAATGACTATGCAGGGCCCATTTAACAGGCAGGGCGGGGGCCCGCAACAGAGAGGCCGGAGAAATCTATTCAGAACAAACCCCTATTATCCTGAGGAAGAGAGCAGGATTATCTATATTGGCCTTGATATGACCCAGCTTGAGGCCCAGAGCAGGGAAGACACAAGGGAATTAATAAAAAAGGGCTTTTACATGCTTCTGATAGGGTTTGCAGGCATTTCCATCCTGATACTTGTACAGGCATACAGGTCAGCCCAGACATCCCTTTCAAGGATAAAGGCCCTTTCTGATAATATTGTGGAAAACATGCCTATCGGGCTTATTGTGCTTGATACAGAATCAAGAATTGCATCATTCAACTATACTGCTGAAACACTGCTCCACATACAGGGGCAGGATATACTTGGCAGGCAAATAGACGATACGCTGCCAGAGCAGTTAATCCAGTTGATAAGGGAGTTAAGGCTTAACGAGAAAAACATAGTCAGGGAGCTTGAGATAGAGCTTGGAGAGCATGGCAGGATATATCTGGATCTTAACCTCTCTATACTTAAAGACAGTTCAGGCACGCTCCTGGGCTATATAATCCTTTTCCGCGACATGTCAGAGGTAAAGGAGCTTAAAAAGGAGGTTGAGCGCAGCACCAGACTTGCATCCATAGGCAGGCTTGCTGCCGGGGTTGCCCATGAGATCAGAAATCCGTTAAGCTCCATCAAGGGCTTTGCCACATACTTTGGCGAGAGATACAAGGATGTGCCAGAGGATAAAAATACAGCACAGATAATGGTAAGCGAGGTGGAGAGGCTGAACAGGGTAATCACCCAGCTCCTTGATTTTGCAAGGCCGGTTGATATCAAGAAGGAGATACTGGATATCAGGAAGGTGATTAATCACTCTACAAAGATGATTGAAAGAAACGCAAATGAGCATAATATCAGTATAAAGGTTGACATAGCTCCGGGCATCCCCCATATCCCATTTGATGCAGACCGCATGAACCAGGTATTTCTGAACCTCTTTTTAAACAGCATTGAGGCAATGGAAAATGGGGGCGAGTTAACAGTAAAGGCGGATTATGACACAGATATGGAGATGGTAAGGATAATTGTAAGCGATACGGGCAAGGGGATTGCCCCATCCGACATAGGGAGTATCTTTGACCCCTATTTCACTACAAAACAGTCTGGGACAGGTCTGGGCTTGGCGATTGTTCACCGCATAATAGAATCACATAATGGCGAGATAAAGGTAGAAAGCAGCCCGGAGCAAGGCACTAACGTGATTATTACCCTGCCGCTATAGTTAGGAGAACATTTATGGGCACAGAGAAAAAAAATACAATACTGGTTGTTGATGATGATACAGCTCACCGCACCATGCTTAAGACACTGCTTTCAGGGTGGGGATACCTTATAGATGAGGCGGACGACGGCTCAACTGCCATAACCAGGGTGGAGGAAAGGCCCTATGACCTGATACTCATGGATATCCGCATGATAAAGGTGTCAGGCATTGAGGCGTTAAAGGAGATAAAGATCATTAACCCCGCCATACCCATAATCATCATGACCGCCTATTCATCTGTTGAGACAGCGGTTGATGCCCTTAAAAACGGGGCATACGACTACCTGATCAAACCCCTGGACTTTGATGAACTCAGGATTTCACTTGTGAGGGCAATGGATCATACGGGCCTAAGGGAGGAAAACCGCCTGCTCAAGGAGAGTATTGTAAGCCATTTTGACAGGAGAAACATCATCGGCAGGAGCCCTGTCATGGTTAAGCTCCTTGAAACAGTGGCCCAGGTATCGTCATCAGAGGCAACTGTGCTTATAACCGGTGACTCCGGCACAGGCAAGGAGATGATAGCTGGCGCCATACATTATAACAGCCCCAGAAAGGACGCCCCTTTTATAAAGATTAACTGCGCCGCAATTACAGAGACGCTTCTTGAATCGGAACTGTTCGGCCATGAAAAGGGGGCATTTACAGGGGCACAGAGACGCAAGGAGGGCAAGTTCCGTCTTGCACACGGCGGCAGCATCTTTCTTGATGAGATAGGCGAGATGCCCATGTCCATGCAGGTTAAGCTCTTAAGGGTGCTGCAGGAAAGGGAGATAACAAGGGTAGGCGGCGAAGAGGTGATAAAGGTGGATGTGCGCATAATAGCCGCATCCAACAGGGACCTGTTAAAGGATATAGAAAATAACCGGTTCAGGGAAGATCTATACTACAGGCTGAATGTTGTGGAAATCAGGATGCCTCCATTAAGGGAGAGAAAGGAGGATATCCCGCTTCTTGCCCAGCATTACCTTGAACTCTTCTCTGAAAAAAATCATAAGCAGGCAAAGGGGTTTACACCCCGGGCCATGGATACGCTCTTAAAATATGAGTGGCCCGGAAACATAAGGGAACTCATGAATGTAATAGAAAGGTGCGTGGTGCTTTCAACTGCCGATTATATTGATCAGAACGACCTCCCGTTTGGCGCTGAAGAGGATGATGAGGATCAGCCTATATTCTCCCCCTCATTGATCACAGGAGGTGTCCCCCTTGAAGAGGTGGAAAAGGCAACTATCCTGAGCACCCTTGAGAGTGTGAGCGGAAACAAGAGTGAGGCGGCAAGAAGGCTTGGCATTACCAGAAAGACACTCCATAAAAAGCTCAAAAAATATGGTGTGATGGATTGATATTAACACACTGTAATATAGACCTGTTTGTCATAACCATGTCCAGATAATCGGATTATCCTTCATTTCATCTATCGGCCTATTTAAAGTTATTCAATAGTTGTGTCGAATAATAGGTATTAGGCAAAAGGGCCGGGGAGCTCTGCATCAGCCATTAAAATATTGCGCTGAAGCTGCCCAACTATCTGTAATAACGAGGTTAAGGCCCTTTTTCTGAAAATATTTTTATTAAAAAAGAGTTTCTTAAGGCTATGAACAGAATGTCTGATAAGGCACGAACAACTATTTTTAACATTTCATACCGTCTGGACAAATTATCTGCCTGCTCTCCATTTTATGTGGCGCTCTTTATCCTCCTTGTTCAATTGCTTTTATGCGGTTCCACCCAAGCTGTAAATCAACAATATGATATTACAGAGCTATCCATTGAAGAGCTCATGTCCATAGAGATAAAAACCACCATTTCACGCAAACCCCAGGCCGTAAACAAGGTGCCTGCAGCTGTATTTGTTATCACCCAGGAGGATATCAGGAGATCAGGCGCAACAAGCATACCAGAGGCCCTGCGCATGGTTCCTGGTCTTGAGGTCTCAAAGATTGACGCAAACAGATGGACCATCGCATCCAGAGGCTTCAATAATTATTATTCAAACAAGCTCCTTGTTCTTGTGGACGGAAGGACAGTCTATACATCTCTTTTCTCTGGGGTCTACTGGGAGGTGCAGGATACAGTGCTGGGCGATATTGAACGCATTGAGGTTATAAGGGGGCCGGGCGGCACCCTGTGGGGGGCAAATGCGGTCAATGGGGTCATAAATATAGTCACAAAAAGGGCCAGGGATACACAAGGCGGCCATATTGATATAATCGCAGGCACTGAGGAGAGGGCAATAGGTTCACTTCGTTACGGCGGCAAGGCAGGTGAAAAGGCATGGTACAGGGTATACGCAAAATATCTGAAAAGGGATAGCTCAGCATCATTTTCAGGAGGTGAAAGGCCTGACACAATGGAGATTTCGCGGGCAGGCGGGAAGATGGAGCTGGAGGTTTCAGATAGAGACAGCCTTCTTGTCCAGGGGGACTATTACAACGGCGAATCAGGGGCCAGGAATATCAGGACACTGCCCTATGATCCATACTTTGAGAAGATAAACAGTATTGAAGATAAATCAGGCTGGAATATCCAGACAAGATGGGACCATAGCTATTCAGAGAGATCCGATTTCAATCTTCAGATCTATTATCATATGAACGAACGGGATAATCCGGGTCTTTATGAAAGAGAGGCTGTATATGATCTCGATTTTCAGCACAGGATCAAACTGGGAAAGATTCAGGAGATACTTTGGGGAACCGGCTACAGGCACGTGAACAATAAAACAAGGGGTTCATTTGATATATCATTTATCCCGCCTGAGCGCACAGACCATCTTTACAGCCTTTTTATCCAGGATGAGTTCACAATCTTTCCGGAAAGATTTAACGCAACCATCGGAACAAAGTTTGAAAAGAACAGCTATACAGGCAAAGAGATACAGCCCAGTCTGCGGTTAATGTGGACACCTGACAGCATGAACAGCGTGTGGGGAGCAGTATCAAGGGCTGTCAGGACACCATCAAGGTTTGAGCATGATGTCAGGACAAATTATCTATTTTCCATGGAGGGTTATGATCCATTCTATTTCGCAATAGTAGGGAACAGGGATACCAAATCAGAGCTGTTATGGGCATATGAGGCCGGGTACAGGTTTAAACCCCGCGATTCATTTCTAATAGATATTACACTCTTTTTCAACCGGTATGAGAGACTTGTCACCTACGAATTCGGGCAATCATTTTTTGAAGGAGAGCCCCCATATCTGGTTATTACAGAGTCTGCGGCAAATAATATGAAGGGAAACACCTGTGGAGGGGAATTGACAGTTGACTATAGCCCCTTAAGCTTTCTTCATTTCAAGGGGGCATATTCATATCTCAGGTTTGATCTGGAGGATCCTGTAACGCTGGGATATTATTCCCGGTTTTATGAAGGGGCAAGCCCTTCCCACAGGTTTTCTGTAAGATCCTCCATTGATCTTCCATATAACCTTGAAATGGACCTGTGGTTCAAATATCGTGACAATCTTTCATCCCATTCGCTCCCTTCCATATTCAATATGGATGCCAGGATAGGATACAGGCTGAGCAAAGATATCGATATATCTATAACAGGTCAGAACCTCCTTGATTCAAAGCAGCCAGAGACAGTGGTAAACGATTCTATCTACATAGCATCCAAGATAGAAAGGGGTTACTACCTCAGATTCACATGGAATTTTTAACAGGTACTACCGGACTGAATGAATAGAAAAAGGCACAATGACTTTTTGAAAATAAAATTGAGCAGGGCAGGGCTCCTGTTCTTCTATGGCCTTATTCTCTTTATATTCTGTCCGTGTTTCAAAACAGCAGCACAGCCTGTGGCTGAAAATGAATACAGGTTAAAGGCGGCATTTATCTACAACTTCGCAAAGTATGTCACATGGCCTGACAGCCCAAGAAACGGGGAGAGATTTATCATAGGCATTCTTGGAGAGAACCCGTTCGAAAGGGAGCTCAATATCATTCAGGGCAAGATGGTAAATGGCTCAACCATAGAGATCAGGCAGTATGATTCAATTGAAGAGGTCAGGGGTTGCCGGATCCTTTTTATAGCCTCTTCAGAAAGAAAGAATATAGCTGCTATCACTAATATACTGAAAAGATACGGGATACTCACAGTCAGTGACACAACAGGATATGCCCATATGGGCGTCATGATAAATCTCTATGTGGCTGAAAACAGGCTCAGGTTCGAGATAAATAAGGGCGCGGCAGAATCAGCAGGCCTTAAGATCAGTTCACACCTGCTAAGGCTTGGGAAGATCATAGAACCGGAAAACAGGGATTTTGAAAATGAAAAGATTCAGTGATCTCTCATTAAAGAAGAAGCTTATTGCCATTACCACCTTTACCGCACTTGCGGCATTGCTGCTTGTGCTGATTTCAAACCTGCTGTTCGCCTATATCGGGTTCAGGAGGAATATCAGGGCTGGCCTTGTATCGCTTGCGCGTATAACCGGAACAAATTGCAGCGCAGCTCTCATCTTTGGTGATAATGAGGCGGCAAAAAATACCCTGGAGGCATTAAGGACAGAAACCCAGATAGAATCAGCCAGGGTATACCTTCCTGATGGGACTGTTTTTGCAGAATACCTGAAACCTTCAGAAAAGAATAAAAAAAGTGTGGATGCAAAATGGTACAAGAGGGGTGATGAAATCAGGGCCAATTCTCCCGGCGACCTGATTGATGACCTCTTCATATATTCAGGGGGCATGGCGATTATCCTGCATCCGATTACAATGGAAGAGAGGCTGGCTGGGATCATTGAGATCATATCTAATCAGCGTGAACTCCATGAGGCAATGGCCGGTATCCTTTTTGTCAACCTGTTCGTGCTTGTGATTGCATCCATACTTGCAGTTATTATCTCGATAAGGGCACAGAAGAGCATATCCGGGCCTGTGAATATGCTTGCCGATACAATGGCAGATGTCTCCCGCAACAAGGACTATTCTGTGAGGGTAAGGAAACAGAGCGAGGATGAGCTTGGAACACTGTGTGAGATGTTTAACGGGATGCTTAGCGAGATACAGGAGAGGGATGACAGACTAAGGTTTATCCAGTACTCGGTGGATCATATGCAGGACGCCATATTCTGGGCCGATTCTGAGGCCAATATTGTAAGCGCAAACAGGAAGGCATGCGACCTGATGGGGTATACAAAAGAGGAGATACTTTCCATGACCCTGTATGATTTCTACCCCAAATTAACACCTGAAACATGGAAAGAAAGCTGGGAATATGTCCGGAAGGTGAAAAATATAGCAGTCGAGATTGAGACCTTTAAAAAGGATGGCACCAGCTTTCCAAGTGAGGTTTTTGTGAGCAACATAGAGTTTAACGGGAAGCTGTATAACTGTTCATTTATCAGGGATATTACCGACAAGCAGAGGCTTAAAACCCAGCTTGAGCAGGCACAGAAACTTGAGGCAATAGGCACCCTTGCTGGCGGTGTGGCGCATGACCTGAATAATATACTCGGAGGGCTTGTGGGTTATCCTGATCTCCTTCTCATGGATATCCCGGAAGAAAGCCCGCTAACAAAACCTCTTCAGACTATAAAAAAGTCGGGTGAAAAGGCCGCTGCAATAGTGCAGGACATGCTGGCCCTTGCAAGGCGCAATGTTGATATCCAGAAGGTGGTAAATCTTAATGATGTGATAGATGATTATCTGAAGAGCCCTGAACATGCAAAAATATTGGAATTTCACCCTGGCATCAAGGTTACCGTAAATCTTGACAGGAACCTGCCCAATATAACAGGGTCAAGTGTACATCTGTCAAAAGTCATTATGAATCTTGTCTCAAATGCAGCAGAGGCGCTGACAGAAAAGAACAGGGAGATCATTATTTCCACCCGCTTCCGTTACCTTGACTCGACCTATAATGGTTTTCAGACAGTCATGAGGGGAGGTTATTCAATCGTTTCTGTTGAAGACAGAGGTTCGGGTATTTCAAAGGAAGATCAGAAAATGATCTTTGAGCCATTCTATACAAAAAAGATCATGGGCAGAAGCGGGACAGGTCTGGGCATGACCGTAGTATCCGGCGTGGTGAAGGATCACAGGGGCTTTATTGACATCGAGAGCACAAGGGGGAAGGGAACCCGTTTTGACCTCTATTTCCCTTCTACTGATGAAAAAATAGCAGAAGAGAGCAGAGAGGCATCTCTTGAGTTATGCAGGGGCAATGAAATGATACTTGTTGTTGATGATGTGGAGGAGCAGAGGGAGCTTGCCGCCTTTGCCCTTAAAAAGCTGGGCTATAATGTGGCTTTAGCAGCATCCGGGGAAGAGGCGGTAAATTACCTGAAGACAAAAAAGGCTGACCTTGTCATCCTTGATATGATTATGGAGCCTGGCATGGACGGACTTGAGACCTATATAAAGGTTCTTGAGATCAACCCGGGCCAGAAGGCCATAATCTCAAGCGGTTTTGCTGAAAATATGCGCGTGAAAGAGGCCTTGAAACTGGGCGCCGGGGCCTATGTGAAAAAGCCCTATACAGCCATGAACCTTGGCATGGCAGTCCGGAAAGAGCTGGACAGAAAAACAGAAAAACCAATTCATTGATAGATGCCTTAAACTGTGATAAGATTCCTTGCAATTTAACTTTTGCTTATTAAAAAAGACAAATTCTGAATATGGTTTTCAGTGATCAGCGGTCAGCTAACACACTCCATTAATTTTGCTGGCGGCTGATATCTTTTTTTTGAGGTGGACACTAACTTAAACTTACAAATATTTTTGGAGTTAACAAATGGACAAGGAACTGCTTTTTATAACAGTGATAGGCGCTGATAAAAAGGGGATTGTGGCCAAGGTCTCGAATCTTTTGTACCGCTGCGATATCAATATAGAAGATATAAATCAGAGAATCATGGGGACATATTTTGTCATGACCATGCTTGTTGACATGAAGGGATCAAACCTGAGCCTTGAAAAGGTGAGGGAAGAGCTTGAAAAGATAGGCGCAGAACTTAAGCTCAAGATCCAGATACAGCATGAAAACATCTTCAAGATGATGCACAGGATATAAAAATGACAATATCCGTTGAAGAGGTCTTTGAAACCGCAAGCATGATCCTGTATCAGAATCTTGATATCAGGACAACCACCATGGGGATTAACCTTAAAGACTGCATTGATAACGATTTTGAGCAGTTTACCCGCAAGGTTTACAATAAGATCAGTTCCAGCGCTGCGAGGCTGGTTAAAGAGGCAAAGGGCATGGAATTGAAGTATGGCATCCCTATTGTCAACAAGAGGATATCAATAACGCCTGTAAGCCTTATTATGGAAACACACTGTGAAAAGGCCAAATTTGTCCAGATGGCAAAGGCTATGGACAGGGCGGTTGAGGATGCAGGAATAGATTTTATAGGGGGGTTCGGGGCCATTGTCCACAAGGGGCTCACCCCTTCTGACAGGATGCTGATAGATTCGCTCCCTGATGTATTTGCCGAGACAAAAAGGGTCTGCTCTTTTTTGAATGTGGGCACAAACACCGCAGGGCTTAATCTTGATGCCATAAACCTCATAGGGCCTATGCTTAAGAAAACCGCTGCAATGACAAAGGATGCAATCGGGTGCGCCAAGTTTGTGGTGTTTGCAAATGCACCTGAGGATAACCCATTTATGGCAGGGGCCTTTCATGGCATAGGTGAGCCTGACATGACACTTAATATAGGCATCAGCGGCCCCGGGGTGGTTCACAGTGTGGTTGAAAAAAACCGTGACTGCAACCTGACCCAGCTTTCCGAGATAATAAAACGGACGGTCTTCAAGATTACAAGAAGCGGTGAACTTATAGGCAGGGAACTGGCAAAGAACCTTGATATACCTTTTGGCATTGTTGATATCTCCCTTGCCCCCACAACTGCGACAGGTGATTCTGTGGCAAATATCATTGAGGCCTTCGGGATTGAATCGGTTGGCGCCCACGGATCCACACTCGCTGTAGCGCTCCTTATGGATGCGGTAAAAAAGGGGGGGGCAATGGCAAGCGGCAATGTGGGCGGATTAAGCGGCACATTTATTCCTGTAAGCGAAGACACGGGAATGATAAATGCGGTCAAGAATGGTTTTTTAAGCCTTGATAAGCTTGAGGCCCTCACAGCAGTATGCTCTGTCGGGCTTGATATGTTTGCAATACCAGGGGATACACCTGAAAGCACCATAAATGCAATCATAGCTGATGAGCTTGCCATTGGTGTCATCAACAACAAGACAACCGCGGTGCGTGTCATACCTGTACCGGGAATGAAAGAGGGGGAATCAGTGGACTTTGGAGGGCTTCTGGGGGAGGCGCCCATCATGAGGGTTAACAAAGGCTCATCCTCCGAATTTATGAAGAGGGGAGGACGTATGCCCGCGCCTGTAACAAGCATGAGAAACTGATAAAAAATTCACCACAGAGTACACAAAGTTTTATTTTTATTTCTCCGTGTCCTCCGTGTACTCCGTGGTGAAAAATATGCCTTTGTTTTTACGTCAATGTATGTTTTATGCAGGAAATTATGTCAGAGACAGAAGCGTTTAGGAAAAGGATCAAGGCCCTTGAAGAGGAGCTGAAAAGGGCCGAGGATGAACTCAGACGAACCAGAATAGCGGGTCATCGGGAAAATTATGTAGGAAAAGTGGCCCACGACCTTAATAACCTGCTTGCCGGTATTATTACCTATCCTGAACTTATATTGATGGAGCTCTCCGAGGATAGCCCATTAAGAAAACATGCCTGCGCAATAAAGCAGGCAGGGGAAAAGGCAGCGGATATTGTGCAGGATCTCATGATGCTTGCGCATGATCCTGCTCTTGCCTCTCAAGCCCTGAATCTCAATGAAATAATTTCTGAACTCAGGAAAAGCCCTGATTTCAAGGCAATGAGGGCTGGTCGTCCTGATGTAAAGGTTGTATTTGATCTTGAGATACCCCTTGATAATATAGTGGGGCCATCTACCCATATAACGAAATCCCTGATGAATTTATTGCATAATTCGGTTGAATCGATAAACGGACAGGGCAGGATCACTGTATCCACTGCAAACAGGAGCGTTGAAACCCCTGAAAGGGGCTACAGGCATATGATTGAAAAAGGAAAATATGTTACTGTCACCATACAGGATACAGGCAGAGGCATGGCCGAAAAGGATATCTCAAGGGTTTTTGAACCCTATTATAATAAAAAGGTGATGGGAAGGGGCGGATCAGGGCTCAGCATGTCTGTTGTTTGGGAAACCATCAGGCAGGTCAATGGCTATATCAATATAATAAGCGCTTTAGACAGGGGGACATTAATTACCCTCTACTTTCCTGTAACCTGTGAAGACAAGAATAGATTGGCGCCCCCGGATGATGTTGTTAACTGCCGGGGAAACGGGGAAACCATGCTTATTGTGGATGATATGCCTGAACAGAGGGAGCTTGCCTGCACTATACTGAAAAAGCTCGGTTATTCGGTATCATCTGTGCCCAGCGGTGAAGATGCAGTGGAGTATCTCAGGACAAAAAGGGCGGATATGGTCATCCTTGACATGATCATGGAACCGGGCATAGACGGCCTTGAGACCTTTAAAAGGATATCCGAATTCAGACCTGACCAGAGGTTTGTTATTGTAAGCGGTTATGCCGAGACAGAAAGGCTCAGGGAGATACAGAGGCTTGGCTGCCGCCTATGTATTAAGAAACCCTATTCTATCGCTGAAATTGGCGGGGCTGTTAAAAAGGGTCTTAATGCCGCCCGGGCGTAAAACCCTTTATTTGCAGGTTACATCTGACAAACAGTATTCCCTTTAGTTTCTAGTATGTTATGCCGATTAGTGTATATATTATTTCTTTTTATGCCCCAAAAAAAGGAGATCATCCTGAATGAACAATAATCCTGAAAAATTAATGCATGCTGAAGCAGCCCCTCTCACTGAATTTGATCACATAAGGTTCAGGGATCTCATTAGCGGAAAAGAGGAGTGGCTCATGGAGCGGATCCTTTTATATGCAAAAAGGCATGACTACTCAAGGTATACATCCACACTCATGGAGGCCTGGCGTCTATCCATTTCAGGGATATCGTATAACCTTATCTCATCCTGTTCGCATGACCTTGAACTTTCGCCTGATGAAGACTACACAAAAGATCCTGCTGCATCCTTTGGCATGCTTGAGGCAAAGCGTCACAGGGAGCGGGGTGTCAGCCTCTCCATGTTTCTGGGGCTATTAAAATACTACAGGCAGTCCTACATGGATCTGATAGAACAGGAGATTGAACCTGGCCCACACAAAGATAGATGCAGGCTAAAGACAGAGAGATTTTTTGACCGGATGGAGCTTGGTTTCTGTACAGAGTGGTGTTCACAGACAGAAAACGCAAAATTAATGGAACTTCAATCAAAAAACAGGGAGGTTCTTAATGAAAAAAACAGGTATCTCACAATCTTTGAGACCATACATGCCCCTGTCGTGCTGATTAATGAAGAAAACAGGGTGGAGAATTATAACCATGCATGGAATGAGCTGTTTGCGGAATCATCTGTGCCGGGCTCTATCTATTACAATAAGGAAACAACTCCGGCAAAGGGTCTGCCGGGGTTTATTGATGAGATACTGCCTATATCTGGAAAAGATACCACAGATTATATCCTTGAGAAGAAGCTCGTTACCAAGCTGGGCGTTAAACTTTTCCAGATCCGGATAAAAAGGATGCTTGATTTCAGTGACAAATACCGTGGCATGGTGATTATACTAAATGATATTACCGACATTGAAGAGGCTGAAAAAGACAGGGTGCGCAAGGAAAAACTGGAAGGCGTGCTTGAGATGGCAGGAGCAATATGCCATGAGATAAATCAGCCGCTTCAGGTAATAATGGGGCAGTCAGAGATTATAAAACTTGGGGCAGACAGGGATAGCCGCATCAATAAAAACCTTGATATAATCACAACCCAGATAGAAAAGATGGGCGAGATAACCAAAAAGCTTATGAACATAACAAAATATGAGACAAAGGCTTATCTTACAAGGACAATAATAGATATTGAAAAGGCAGCGCCTGAAAGGTGCAGAAATAGCTCTGGATAGATTGCTTTTTTTTTTGATTTATTTCAGATTACAGATCGGGTAGAGGCAATAATGGGCAGTCATACCATATTGATGATAGATGGTGAAACTGGCTTAAGAAACTCAATTGAAAGGATCCTGCCCACTTTACAATATCTCTCCCTGTAAAAACAGGGCATGATCTTGAAGCAGAGTGAGGGGTATATGTCCATACTGATAGCAGATGATTCACCGGTTACAAGAGAGCTTCTTTCAAAGACCCTGAAAAAATGGGGACTAAGAGTCCTGACCTCAAGCGACGGGGTGGATGCGCTTGAAAAATATAAAAATAATGACGTCAGCATTGTCATTACAGACTGGGTTATGCCCAATATGGACGGGCTTACCCTCTGTGAGGAGATCCGGAAGTTTATAAAGAATAAATATACATATATAATAATAGCAACAGCAAAAGATGAGAAATCTGATATAAAGGAGGCGCTTGACAAGGGGGCAGACGACTATATTACAAAACCGATCGATATTGAAAGATTGAGGGTGAGCATAAAAACCGCCCGTCGCATCATATCTCTTTCTGAAAACCTTAATCTTGAAATTGATAAAAACAGGCTGCTTCTTGAAAACATGAAAGAGGGGTTATTCAGGATAGATCATGAAGGGATTCTGACCTTCGTAAATGACAGCCTCTGTCAGATGCTTGGATATACCAGGGAGGAGCTCATAGGCAAATATGTGCACTCCATCCATGAAAAAGAGGATAAAGAAGTGATAGAGGGAAGGGTGAGCCGCAGAAGGGAGGGTTTCAGCGACACATATGAGCTTAACTATATAGCAAAGAATGGCAATATTATTCCTGCCCTTGTGTCAGCAAAACCTGTCTTTAATTCGTCCGGGAAGTTTGAAGGCGCTGTTGTCGTTATTACAGATATCTCAAAAATGAAGCAGGCAGAGCATGAGAGAAAACTGATCGAGGCACAGCTCAGGCAGTCAGATAAAATGGCCTCTATCGGTCAGCTTGCAGCAGGTGTGGCCCATGAGATTAACAACCCTACAGGTTTTGTAAGCAGCAATCTGAACACATTGTCTGCCTACATAAAAGACTATAATATATTAATTGATCTATATCAGGCCCTAGTCAGTAAGCTTGAGATCAGCGGGATATCCTCCGGTTATGAGGATATCATGCAAAAGATCAGGGAGCAGGAGTCGAATATGGATATCGCATTTTTAAAGGAGGATATCACACAGCTGATACAAGAGAGCCTTGAGGGCACAGAGAGGATCAAAAAGATTGTGCAGGATCTTAAGGATTTTGCGCACCCGGGAGAAGACAAGCCCAAGTTTGCAGATATAAACAGATGTATTGACTCAACCCTTAATATTGTATGGAATGAGATAAAATACAAGGCCCAGGTAAAAAAGGATTACGCTGAACTGCCGCAAATACTCTGTTATCCACAGCAGCTTAATCAGGTATTTGCAAATATCCTGGTCAATGCGGCGCAGGCGATTAAAGAGCATGGCGAGATCACCATAAAGACTATGCTAGCAGATAAAAATATTGTTATAGAAATTGGCGACACAGGGTGTGGAATAGCAAAAGAGAATATCTCCAGGATTTTTGAACCCTTTTTTACCACCAAGGATGTTGGAAAGGGCACAGGCCTGGGGCTTAATGTGGCCTATAATATAGTTAAAAAACATAATGGGAAAATAGGTGTTGAAAGCGAAAAGGGGCAAGGCACTATATTTACAATACGCCTCCCTGTAAACAATAGTGATGAAGACCTGGTTCAGGAACGTGATTTATAACCATGAAATTCATTTATAAAAATGTGAGGGCAAAATGGATCTCAAATATAAACATACAATCATGGTAGTGGATGATGACCAATCAATTACCAAGTCATTGAACAGGTTACTCCGCAAGGAGGGGTTTAATGTAATTGAGGCAAACAGCGGGGCAGATGCCATAGAGACCCTGAGCAAGCTTGAAAAACCTGTGTCAGGGATTATCTCTGACCAGCGAATGCCAAACATGTCAGGGGCACAGCTAATGCAGAGGGTGAAGAAGATAGCCCCTGATTCATTCAGGATACTTTTAACAGGGTACTCCGATATCAACGCCATTATTGATGCACTTAATATGGGCGAGATACACAGATATATTACAAAGCCCTGGAACGATGCCGAGCTTGTAGACCAGGTGCGTGAAACACTGTACCAGTTTGAGCTCAAGCTTGAAAACAGGCGGCTCAATAATCTGGTAAAGAAGCAAAATCTTGAATTAAAGGAGATAAACAGATCTCTTGAAAAAAAGGTTGAAGAGAGGACAAGGGAAATCCAGATTAAAAACCAGGAGCTGGAACAGGGACTTTATAACACAGTAAGGGCATTTGCATCTCTTGTGGATAACAGCTCGCCTGCCATGAAGGGACATGGAAGACGGGTCAGTCTTATGTCAAAACAGCTGGCCCAGGCCTTGAAACTTACCGAAATAGAGATCATGAATGTTGAGATTGCGGCGCTGTTGCATGACATCGGGAAAATTGGCCTTCCTGAAAGGCTGTTTCTGATTGACAGCACAAAAATGACTGAAGAGGAGAAAAGGTTATATAATAACCACCCTGAAGAGGGTCAGGGTGTGGTAAAGTTTATAAACAAGCTCGATCATGTGGGGCTTTTAATCAGGTCACATCATGAGAGATATGATGGCAGGGGTTTCCCTGATCAGCTCAGCGGCGAGTTCATTCCCCTTGAATCCCAGATAATTTCTGTGGCAGACAGGTACGACAAGATCGTTTACCTTGGCATAGATAAGGAAAGGTGTATTAAGGAATACCTGAGGGAGCGAAATATTACCCAGGATCATTTTTCGCCTGATGTGCTTTTAAAGGCAGCGGCTGCCTACTATATCAAGAAAAATGCCTTTACCGAATTTGCGCCTGATGTGGTCAAGGTATTTCTTGATTATATAGAAAAACAGGGGGTTAGCGATGAGGATGAAAAGGAGATACCAGTAGAAAAAATTACCCCGGGGATGATACTTTCAAGATCACTTTATGCGATAAATGGCAGGTTTCTACTCCCCTATAATACAAAACTGACACAAGAACTGGTTAACAGGCTTAAGGCCATAAATGCCCAAAGCCCAGTAATAGGAAGCCTCTTTATCAAGAAATGAAAGAATAAAGTGGAACGGGCAATAATAACAAAATCTGGTCTGTCATATTAGGAGAGCGACCCGGTGGAGAATAAAAAAACAATATTGATCGTTGATGATGAAGAGTATGTGCTAAACAGCCTTAAACGGCTGCTGCACAGGGATGGCTACAGGATATTAACTGCCCTGAACGCTGAGGAGGGCTATAAAATACTCAGTGAAAACGACATACAGCTTGTCATGACCGATCAGAGGATGCCTGGTGAAAGCGGGACAGAATTCCTGGCAAAAGCGAGGAGGGATTTTCCCGACGTAATCAGAACAATCATTTCAGGTTATACTGATGTAGAATCCATAACCGAGTCTATTAATAAAGGACATATCTTTAAATTTTTCTATAAACCCTGGGACGAAAATAATCTGAGGCTGGAGATAAAACAGTGTCTTGATCAGTATGAACTAATAAGAAAGAACCGGGAACTGAATGAACTTATAATCAAAAAGAATGAAGAGCTGGAAATTATTAATGATGAACTTATAAGGATAAACACAAACCTGGAATCAATGGTGCAGGAAAGGACAAAAGACCTTGAGATACAGAACAAGGCGCTTGAATTATTCCGGGCTATTATTGAAGATATGCCCCTTCCGGTAATTGGCATAAGCTCAGACAGCATGATAGTGATGAGAAATAAAAAGGCGCTGGATATCACATCCGGCAATCCCGGGTTTGAGGTTGGAAATTACATATCTGATTGTTTCAATAGCGATCTAAATGAACAAATTGGCAGGGCAATCAATGAAGGCAGACTGCATGTGATGGAAAATTGCCCTGTCATGGGCACAAATTATAAAATATTTATTGCCCCGCTCCTTGGTCAGTTCAGGGGAAAGGGTGTTACGCTGATATTTATTTAGTCCACTGATAGGGATTATTTGCATTCCATATTGGCATGTTTTCAGATAATATAGATAAGAACAGCTAAATTAATTATTTAAGTAGACTTTGCCTCACTCTGGTTAAATAAAATATATGCAGTAGAGGTGAATATGGAAAAGAACAAAATAATTAACCGCCAGGATGGAAATAGTGGTGAACAGTTCTGCTCCGGTTATGGCTTTAATCCGGTAACACTGGGTTGGGAAATGACCTTTAATGTTGTCGATGATGCTATCTGGATATTGAGCCATGAACAAAAGGTGCTTATGGCCAACAAAAACAATCAGGGAGGTTCTGGATAAAAAATTGTAATTAATAAATGAACAGGTGATAGTTAAGCGACCATATTGTAGCTTTTTTATAATAGGGAGGTGGTAATAATGTCCAGCAGACCACTGCAAGAAGAACTTACAGAAAAAATCAAGTATCTTGAAGCAAGAATAAAGGTTCTGGAAGATAGTAAGAATTATTACAAAGCCTTCTTCGACCATAGCCTGTATGGCGCTGTTATCCTTGACCATGAAACTATGCGGCCTGTTGAGTTCAATGATAAGGCCTGCAAACAACTGGGCTATACCCGTGAAGAATTTGCCAGGTTAAGTTTATCGGAAATTGAAGCGCAAGAAACCTATGAAGAAACCCGCGCCAATATTAAGAAGGTAATTGAAAAAAGTTTTAATGATTTCGAAACACTGCATCGGACAAAACAGGGCGAACTCAGAAATGTTAATGTTTTGTCCCAGTTGATAAGGGTTGAAGGTAAACAGGTTTACCATTGTATATGGCGTGATATTACCGAAAAAAAGAGGGCAACCGAGGCTCTTAAAGAAAGCGAGGAAAAATTCCGGCATATATTTGAAAGCTCTGTTATTAGCAAATCATTAACATATCCTTCCGGCGAAATGCAGCCCAACAAGGCATTTTGTGACATGCTAGGCTATTCACAGGACGAATTCAGAAAACTCACCTGGCAGGATATTACACATCCCGATGATATTGAATTTTCAAAAAAGGTTATAGATTCGCTACGTTCTGGCGTAAAACAATCTGAACGATTTATTAAAAGGTATATTCATAAAAACGGCACAGTCATTTGGGCTGATGTAAGCACAGTGCTATTCAGGGACAAAGAGAATAACCCGCTCTATTTTATGACTACTATCAGTGATATTACCGAACATAAGCAGATGCAGGAGGAGATAATTCGAATATCCAATGAATGGCAGACAACATTTAACTCCACCCAGAGCGCTATCTGGATACTTGACAAAAACCAGAAGGTAATACGCGCAAACAAGACCTCAGAGCTCTTTTTCCAGCGGCCTAATAGCGAAATAATAGGTAAACATTGCTGGGAAATAGTCCACAAAACAAGTCAGGCGATCAATGAATGCCCAACACGGAGATTGATTCACAGCCTTAAGCGCGAAAGCATGGAACTACAGATTGGCGAGAAGTGGTTTCATGTAACAGTAGACCCTATAGTGGGCTCAACCGGGGAATATTCCGGGACAGTGCACATTATTACCGATTTTACCGAACACAAAAAATGGGAGGAAGAGAGAATAGCCGCAGAGGCAAAGCTGCAGCAGGCCATGAAGATGGAGGCTATCGGCACACTTGCCGGCGGTATAGCCCATGACTTTAACAACATATTATCTACGGTTATAGGGTATGCAGAACTCTCTTTGCTTGATTCAGAACAAAACTCCGTGATTTCAGGAAACCTTAATGAAATTTTAAAGGCAGGTCTGAGGGCAAAGGATCTGGTTAAACAGATATTGACATTTGCACGCCAGTCCCATGAGGATCCAAAACCGGTTATTGTAAGCGTGATAGCAAAGGAATCACTAAAGTTTATCAGGGCCTCAATACCTGCCACCATTGAGATAAAACAGATAATTGAGAGTGATTCCCTGATAATGGCGGACCCAACCCAAATCCATCAGATGTTTATGAATCTGTTTACCAATGCAGCCCAGGCAATGGAAGAAAATGGCGGCACTTTAAAAGTAGAGTTGAAGGATGTCACACTTGACATGAACTTTTTAAAAGAGCATCAGAATTTAAGGCCTGGCAAATATCTTGAGATAAAGGTATCAGATACAGGGCATGGCATACCGCAACAGATTATAAAATCCATATTTGAACCCTACTTTACTACAAAAAGTCCGGGTGAGGGGACTGGCCTTGGTCTGGCCCTGATTCACGGTATTGTTAAGAATTGCAGAGGGGAAATTCTGGTTGAAAGTGAAGTTGGTAAGGGGAGCACATTTATCGTCTATTTGCCTATTCTAAAAGAACGAGGAGTAGAAGTAACCGAAATCAGGGAAATAGAGGAGCTTCCTGTAGGCAATGAGAGAATCATGGTTATAGATGATGAGCCAACTATCGCAAATGTTGTGGGACAAAACCTGAAAGGTTTAGGATACGAGGTTTCCATACGAACATCTGGCATAGACGCCCTGGAGCTGTTTAGAAATAAACCTGACTTTTTTGATCTGATTATAACTGACCTGACCATGCCGAATATGACCGGCGATAAACTGGCTGTTGAATTAAAAAAAATTCGCCCTGATATACCAGTTATTCTTTGCACTGGTTACAGCAAAAATTATTCTGACAAGGCTGTCTCAAAAATTGGGATCAACGCATTTATATATAAACCAATTGTAAAGGCTGATCTGGCAAAAATAGTGCGGAAGGTGCTTGATGAATTTAATAGAGATAAATGAAGAGATAAAGGATGCTGTCGGAGAGCTGTGCAATATGATCTCTGGTCAAGCAAGGCAAAAACTTGATGAGTTGGGCCTTAATCTCAAAGCAGGCATACCCAGTTTAATAATGGGCAAGGGACATTCAATAAAACATATCATCGACAAAAGGATAATCGCTATCCCATTTGCCTGTGCAGGCAGCAACTTTACGATTGAAGTCTGTTTTGGAGAATAATAGCCATAACATAAGAATTGCTAAAAGGGTATTTAAGTAATATGCTGTTTTAAAGGTTATAAAAATAATGAATAACTTGATGACTGCAAACAGTATTATACTTCGCTGGAGGCGTGATGGTCGAATCAATTTATTTTTTTACCAGCCTCCCTTTTGATATTGCCTTTATCATTTTTTGATCTCTATCATTTTCCTGATATCGTCAAAATGATTCTGTTCATTATTCACCTGGCCATTTTGCTTCCATACTCAGAGAGTAACCAAAAAAAAGCAAAACAGCAGGGTTGAAATATTGGCTGGCACGTAGTAAATATGACTGAAATTCTGTCAGGAATTTTTTAATGGATAGTTTAAATCACCATAATATTATAGTTATGTTTTTTTCGCTGGGCATTCTGCTCGGCATGGCTCGGTTGCTTGGTGAACTTGCCCAGAAATTTGGTCAGCCTGCCGTCTTGGGGGAAATACTCACAGGGATATTTCTGGGGCAGACAGTTCTTGGCCGTGTACTGCCCCAATTAAGCGCAACACTTTTTCCAATGGAAGGGCCAAATGCCATTGTCTTAAATGCCATATCAACACTGGCGATTGTGCTGTTTCTTCTGGTAGCAGGCATGGAGGTTGACCTGTCAAGTGTCTTCAGACAGGGCAAGGCCGGGTTTAAGGTTGGCACATTAAGTATTGTAATTCCTTTTTTAACCGGGTTCGGGACTGCATGGCTTTTTCCCCAGATCACAGGACAGGAGCCAGGCACAAACCCCTTGACCTTCTCTCTGTTTTTTGCAACAGCCCTTTCAATATCCGCTTTGCCGGTAATTGTTAAAACCCTCATGGACATGGACCTTTACCGCACTGATCTGGGCATGGTGGTCGTAAGTGCGGCGGTCTTTAATGATGTGATAGGCTGGATAATTTTCGCTATTATACTTGGCATGATACAAAACCCATCAGGGTTTGAAAACCATGTTTTAATGACGATTCTTATCACACTCTCTTTCACAGTGGCGGTGCTTACTCTGGGTCGCTCATTGATAGATAAGTGTCTGCCATTTTTCCAGACCCGTGCCAAATGGCCAGCAGGAGAGATGGACCTGGCATTGATCCTGGCCCTTTTTGGAGCAGCATTCACAGAATGGATCGGCATACATGCGATCTTTGGTTCATTTTTAATAGGCGTTGCGATCGGTGATACTTCCCATCTTGAGGAGCGATCCAGAAAAACAATCAAACATTTTGTTTCATTCTTTTTTGCCCCTGTATTTTTTGCCAGTATCGGCCTTAAAACCAATTTTCTTGTTAATTTTGATGCCAGACTTGTGCTGGTGGTATTTCTGATAGCATGCATATGTAAACTGGCTGGTGGTGTGCTTGGGACAAGGTGGGGTGGGATGTCTGCCAATAAGGCCTGGGCAGTAGGTTTTGCCATGAATTCACGTGGCGCAATGGAGATTATCCTGGGTACACTTGCCCTGGAAGCAGGTATAATCGGACAGAGGATGTTTGTAGCCCTTGTAATAATGGCTATTGTGACATCAATGATGAGCGGCCCATTTATACGGTTTGCTCTTAATAAATCTGACAGTAAGAATCCTTGAAACAATATCGACCATTTTACTATTTTTGGCACAGACATTAATTTTTTCAGGATTTAATTGTATTTATCCCCATTAAAGGTGTAAGAGCCCCTTGTACCTTTTTTACAACTAAATCCTTTTCAAGATTAAATATTGCTGACTGCCTTATATCCCTTGATGATGCCCCTGCCTGAACAATATACTTGCCGGCCTCTAGCACCCATGAGGAGGCATCAGTATCAAAACTCGCAAGGCTCCTTGTGTCAAGGGTGAATGTAACGGTCTCTGTCTCACCCGGTTTTAGCATCCCTGTTTTAGCAAATGCCTTCAGCTCTTTTGATGGTTTGCTGATCTTTACTGATGGCGCTGAAACATACAGCTGCGCCACCTCACGGCCAGGCAGATCCCCGGTGTTTTTTATATCCAGTGAAACCGTGACAGAATCTTTGAAATAAGCCGTATCAAGTTTCATGTTGCTGTACTCAAATGAGGTGTAGGAGAGTCCATACCCAAACTCATAGGCAACAGGCACATTAAAGGTGTCATAATACCTGTATCCCACATATATATCCTCCTCATACACTGATCTTGCAGGTTTTTTACGCATGAATGGAGGCAGTGCCTCATTTGCCCTTTTCTCTTCATCTGTCATTGGGAGTTCTATCCCCGGAAAGCTTTTGGCTGAAGGCACATCATCATATTTCACAGGAAATGTGGAGGCGAGTTTTCCTGACGGGTTCACCCTTCCGCTCAGGATATCAGCCAGTGCATTGCCTGTCTCCTGGCCAGGCTGCCATGCAAGGAGTATTGCATCTGGATAGTCCCGCCATGTAGCTGTCTCGATTACGCCACCGATATTAAGAATAACCACTGTCTTTTTATTCCTTGCCCTGAATTCCGTGCTGACATCTTTTATAAGCGACTTTTCATCCTCTGTAAGGTAAAAATCGCCTGGTTCCGCTCTTCTGTCACCACCCTCGCCCGAGATGCGCCCTATGGTGACAAGGGCGATATCCATAATGTCTGCAAGCCTCCTGATCTCTTTCGTGTTGCCTTTCATCTCGGTGATGGGCGGAACACCCAGAAATGCCATTTTTGGCCTCTCCCTCTTCTCTTCAACCTCTTTCATGTAGTTAAGGTATATTTCCATAATAGCCGGATCAGTTGAATAGCCTGCGTTTTTAAGCCCTTCAACAAGGGAAACGCTGTAACCCTCATTCACATCGCCGCTCCCTGTGCCTCCTGTAATAATCCTGTAGGATGAGTTACCGAATACAGCCACATTCTTGATCCCGCCTGCAAAGGGGAGCGCCTTTTCATTGTTTTTAAGAAGGATCATGCCGTTGGCAGCAACTTTTCTTGCTGTTAATGCATTCATGGTCAGGTCAGGTTTGTCCTGATATTTGTACCCATTAAATCTGGGGGTTTTGACAATGATGTTGAGTATCCTCTCCACATTCTTGTCAAGTATCTTTTCATCAAGCCTGCCCTCCTTGACAGCCCTTTCTATCTCCCTTGACTGCTCCCTGTTTCCCGGCATTATAAGGTCATTGCCTGCCTTCATCTGCGCTATTACATCGGAGCCTCCGCCCCAGTCTGTCATTACCAGCCCCTTAAAACCCCATTCATCACGGAGTATCTTTGTTAAAAGGTCATGGCTTTCAGAGGTGTATGTGCCGTTTATCATGTTGTATGAAGACATAACCGTCCAGGGTTCTGACTCCTGAACCGCTATCCTGAATCCCTCAAGGTAAAGCTCCCGTAATGCCCTTTCGCTTACGATGGTGTCAACAGAAAGCCTGTTTGTCTCCTGGTTGTTTGCTGCAAAGTGTTTTATTGATGTGCCCACACCATTTGACTGGATGCCCCTTACCATTGCTGCGGCCATCTTGCCTGTTACAACGGGGTCTTCCGAATAATACTCAAAGTTTCTGCCGCACAGGGGGTTTCTGTGCAGGTTCATACCGGGGCCAAGTATGGCATCAACGCCATATTCAAGAACCTCATTACCCATGGCGCTTCCAACCTCTGCAACAAGCCCTGTATCCCATGTGGAGGCAAGGAGTGTCGCAATAGGGAATGCAGTACAGAAGAACTTACGTGTTTCTCCATCCCTCTCAGGGTTTATCCTTAAACCGGCAGGCCCGTCCGCCAGAACCATTGTGGGGATGCCCAGATCAGGTATCTCGGCTGTCCTGCCTGCTGCGCCAGGGGCAAATTTTTTAATTTTATCCACCATTGCATCATATTCAGGGTCAGGCTCTCCATTTTTACCCTCAATAGCGCCAAAGGGATTTTCACCCTCTGGCAACCCTTCGAGCATGGAGGGTGGTATATCCATGCCAGTGCCTGTTACAAGCATGGCCTTTTCATGAAGGGTCATATTTTTGATAATTTCGGGGATATTAGATTTATTAAGTTTTGGCCTGCCTGCCGGTTTATCAGCGCATGACCCGGTTACAAGACAAAGAACAGACAATATAGACATTGCGAATATCCTCCTAATAATATTCATTTCCACCCTCCTTTTAAAAGGTTTTAAAACCTCTAATAGCCACTTTAAAGATAGCTTTTTTACCACGGAGGACACAGAGAGCACAGAGAAAATCTTTTTATCGACGCACAATAAAATATCAAATAACATAAACCATGTGCTTTAGTTACTCCGTGTCCACCGTGCTCTCCGTGGTGAATGGTATTTTAGGTTTTCCCGTGTCTCTAAGATATATATAAATCACTCAGGTGTCCAAGCCTGCCTTTTCTTTCACTTCCTATGTAGTAATCCTCTCCCACAAGCACCAGCACCCTTGGACCGCCTGACTCATTCTGTTTTGGCGGAAAATAATCTATCATCTCCGGCACCTGGTCAACAAGCCTCTTTGCCTTCCCGATACGCATAAGAGGGAAATCGCCGAATGTAATCCCGGATGCGCCATAATGGGCCTTCATTTCAGCGGGTAGAGTACTCTCAGGGTCTTTTGTGATAATAACAATCACATGTGTCCTGAACTGCGATTTTCGATTTTCCGGTATCTCATCCATTACCCTTATGATGTTATCCAGGCTCTTTGCCCTGCCTTTTAACTCATCATAGTTTTTATGAAATTTATCCATGCTGATAAATGTCATAAGCGGCTCCTCTGTTGCATCCATATACCGGAAAAAGAAATTATGTGTCCTTGAATAATCATCAAACCAGGAACCATTGGTGTTGTAACTGGGGAACTGGCCTGCATGGGCAGTTTCTATCAGGATATCCACAAATCTCTTGTCATCCTCCTCCCACAGGGTGGGTTCACCGCCTGTATAATTTATGTTCCAGTAAGAGTCGGGGATAGCCTTACAGTCATCAAGCGCAGCCCTTACCTGATCAAATGTAAGCCTGTATCCGGGTTTTATAATATGGTCTTCAGCTTCACCCACATAGATGTACCCGCAGTGTTCACAGTTGAAGTTGCATTTATGGAGTAAAGATACCCCCATGATATTTGTAGGCTTGCGCCCGATATATTCCATAAAGGCCCTCCATGATAAGAATTTGAAGGGTGAAATTTATATGCCCAGGTCAGATTTTGGCAGAGACAGGTTTTTAACCTGTCTCTGCCAGAGAATGATGATTACTGCCACCC
>CAYWRH010000052.1:0-25414 GCA_964460435.1 uncultured Desulfatiglans sp. | reverse complement strand
CAGATGCCTCTAATCCGCTGGTTGCCTGCTCTTCAACTACCTCTCTCCAATATGTGTGTTGCTCTTCCTTTGTCATCTTTAGTATCCTCCTCGTATGTTATTTACTGAAGGTAACTTAGCATCTCCGACTGCTCCAGAAAAGATGGGTTGCTCAGACGCTTACGGCGCAATAGGACGCCCGATTGGCTGTTATGATGTGAAAGAATATTTTTGACTGGGATGATACCTGAAAGAGTTAACTTCATATGGGGCCAAGGCAAAAGAGGAGCAGGAGAGTGAAAAAATGAGGCGCAGAGAGGGTCACTCGGCAGGGTGCAGTATTTTGATGATGTCGGCCATCAGTTCATCACTGTCAAATGAAAAGGATACAACACCCCTTTTCACATCAAATGATTCAAGGCTGCAGCTATACTGTTCTGCCACCTCATTAAGCAGATCACGGAAGCTCTCTGCTACCGGGTGCTTGGGGTCATCAACATCCTTTGAAAACATATCTACTTCAATAATACCCATATCTGATTCCCTTTTTTGTAATGGCTGAAGGGTATCAGATAAAGCAAATGAAAACAAGCATACATAAACCAAAATTTAATATTGACAATTCAATTGCTTATGTTAGCTTAACCGCCTACTTACTATCTGACTTAACCTTTAAATGGAGATATTTTGCTCCCTTCACGGGATTAAGAATCAGATTTTTAAGACTACAGATCAGCATAGAGCTGATCTTATGCATAATCTGGAATAAGGAGAGATAAAAAATGAAGGTTTTAGTAAGCGATACCCTTTCAGAGGTGGGATTAAAGATTTTCAGGGATGCGGAGGGCATTGAGCTTGATTACAAGACAGGCCTTCCCCCGGAGGAATTAAAAAAGATTATCGGGCAGTATGACGGGCTTGCCATAAGAAGCGCAACAAATGTTACCGCAGATATTATTGATGCGGCAACTAACCTCAAGGTAATAGGCAGGGCAGGGATCGGCCTCGATAATGTGGATATCCCCGCTGCAAGCCGCAAGGGCATAGTTGTCATGAATACCCCTGACGGCAATACCATCACAACCGCTGAGCACACCATCTCCATGATTATGTCACTTGCAAGGAACATACCTCAGGCAACCGCTTCACTCAAGGCTGGAAAATGGGAAAAAAATAAACTTGAAGGCAGGGAGCTGTTCAATAAAACCCTGGGGATTGTTGGAGCAGGCCATATAGGTCAGATAGTTGCAGACAGGGCACAGGGTTTGAAGATGAAGGTAATCGTATATGACCCGTATCTAAAACCCGAGATAGCGGAAAAGCTCTCCATTGAACCGGTATCCTTTGACGAACTCCTTAAAAGGTCCGATTTTATCACCGTTCATACACCAAAAACCGCAGAGACCACAAACCTCATAAATAGGGATACCATCGCAAAGATGAAAAGGGGGGCCATGGTTATCAACTGCGCCAGAGGCGGTATTGTCAATGAAAAAGACCTCTATGATGCACTGAAATCAGGTTATTTAGGCGGGGCAGCGGTTGATGTTTTTGAAAAAGAGCCCCCGGGAATGATACCACTTATGGAGCTATCCAATTTTATATGTACCCCTCATCTTGGCGCATCCACATTTGAGGCACAGGAAAATGTGGCAAAGGATGTCGCTGAACAGATCGTGGACTTTCTCCTTAACGGCACAGTAAAAAATGCAGTTAATGTGCCCAGTGTCAGCGCCGAGCTTATGTCTATTCTTAAGCCCTATGCCACCCTGGTGGAAAAAATGGGGATATTTCATACACAGCTTGCAGACAGCAGCATAGAGGAGGTGCATATCAATTATTCGGGCAAGGTGGCTGAATATGATGTAAAACCGCTTACCTCTGCTGCGTTAAAGGGGCTCCTCACCCCGATACTGAAGGATGATGTAAATTTTATCAATGCATCCTTTATTGCCAAAAACAGGGGCATAAAGGTTATAGAGTCCAGATCAAATACCTCTGATGACTTCGCAAGCCTGATCTTTATCAGGGTTAAATACCGTGATTGCGAAAATGTCATTTCAGGGACAATCTTCGGCAACACAATGCCAAGGATACTCCGCATTAATGATTTTTATCTTGAGGCAATACCTGAGGGGCATAACCTGCTTCTCAATAACCTTGATGTGCCCGGCATGATCGGCAGGATCGCTGCCACATTGGGGGATAACGGGATAAATATAGAGAGAATGGCTGTGGCGCAGGATAAGGCAAACAAAAGAAATGTAATTCTGCTGGCCACTGATGTCTCTATAAATGACAGCATGTTGAACAAACTTGAAAATCTGGAAAATGTATTTTCGGTAAAACGTATAGAATTATAAAAGGAGCATGAAAATGGAAACAGAGGGCAAGGGATTTACAGTGAAAGACAGGAGATCCTTTGGAGAAGAGGGCGATTTAAGGGAGACAAAAAAGGAGGAAAGGCCGGCATCAGAAACAAAAGAGGAGAAAAAGCCTAATACTGAAACCAAGGCGCCTCCCCTTCCGGAGGTCAATTTCAACTCTTTGATTTTCAGCCTGAGTTCATCAGCCCTTTTGGCCCTGGGAGAGATTGCTGACCCCCAGACAGGACAAAAGAGAGAAGACCTCCCCATGGCAAAGCATTCAATTGATATTATCTCCATGCTCAAGGATAAGACTAAAGGAAACCTTGACAGTGAAGAACAGAAATTTATTGATGGAATGCTTACCGACTTGAGGCTCAGGTATGTAAAGGCGGTAAACAAAAAGAAATAGGCAAAAATATCGCCTCTTTTTTGCCAATGCTTATCTCCTGATACCCAAATAAAAACAGGGGGAGGCATTCAAAGAGAACCGGACAGGGCAGAGGAGATTTTTACCCTCTGCCCTGTTTTATTAAAGCAACCCAAAGGAGCAGGCATAATTGTTGAATAAATCGATCAGCATAAAGGCCCCTGCCAAGATCAATGCACGTCTTGAAATAACAGGCAAAAGGGCTGACGGGTATCATGACCTTTTTTCAATAATGGTCCCTGTGGAGCTCTTTGATCATATTGATATAAAAATCAATGACTCAGGTAAAATAACCCTTAAAAGTTCCGGGTTTTTGGTGCCTGATGACCCTTCAAACCTTGTCTATAGGGCGGCAAAGCTTTTTTTAAACAGGGCAAAATGTGAAAAAGAGGGGGTCGAAATAATTTTAAATAAAAAGATACCGGTTGCTGCAGGTCTTGGCGGAGGAAGCAGCGATGCAGCATCAACCCTTATCGCCCTTAATGAGCTTTATTCATTCCCGATCACTGAAAATGAACTGCTTCAGCTTGCATTGTCACTGGGCGCGGATGTGCCCTTCTTTATAAGGGCTGTGCCATCCATTGCAACAGGCATTGGCGAGATACTTGAGCCCATCGATAACTGGCCTCTATACTTTTATCTGATAATCACCCCCCAGATTGAGGTATCAACGGCATGGGTCTATCAGAACTATAAAATGGAGTTGACATCAAATAAATATGACTATATAAGAAAAAGTTTGAAAAATGGTGATATTATCATCAGTGATATATTAAAAAACGACCTCGAAAAGGTTACCTGTGCAAGCTTTCCTCTTATTTCTACGCTTAAAAGAAGAATATTGGATACAGGTGCTGAAGGGGCAATGATGTCGGGCAGCGGGCCCTCTGTTTTTGGTGTTTTTAAATCCCGTGAAAAGGCGGTTACTGCCATGGAACAGTTTGCATCGGATGATCTGAGGCACATAAGCGTCGCAGGGGGATTTATAAAAAAAGCTGTCTGATTATTGTATTGGGGTGTCGTCAAGCGGTAAGACACGGGCCTTTGGAGTCCGCATTCGGAGGTTCGAATCCTCCCACCCCAGCCATTTATATAGCGGAAATTTATCTTATTTTAAGGGAGTATTGCAGATTATCATGAAGGTATTCGGCGGAACATCAAACCCGGTATTGACTCAGGAGGTATGTAATTACCTGGGCATAGAGCCAGGAAAAATTACAGCAAAGACATTCAGTGATGGCGAGACACAGATAGAGATCCATGAAAACATCAGAAACAGGGATGTATTTGTAATCCAGTCAACATGCACACCGGTGAATGATAACCTTATGCAGCTGCTTATAATAATGGATGCCCTCAAAAGGGCCTCTGCAAAACGTATAACAGCTGTGATCCCCTATTACGGTTACGGACGTCAGGACCGGAAGGTAAAGCCCAGGGTTCCCATATCAGCCAAACTTGTGGCTGACCTTATTACAACCGCTGGTGCTGACCGTGTTATCTCCCTTGATCTCCATGCCGGGCAGATACAGGGCTATTTTAATATCCCGGTTGACAACCTCTTTGCAGCGCCGCTGTTGTTAAAATATATGAAAAATCATTTTCACGACAATCTTGTTATTGTTTCACCTGATGCGGGCGGCGTGGAAAGGGCCAGGGCATTTGCAAAACGACTCTCAGCCTCACTTGCCATCATAGATAAAAGAAGAGATGCCCCTAATGTTTCAGAGGCGATGAATATAATAGGCGAGGTTGAGGGTAAAACTGCCATTATCCTTGATGATATGGTTGACACAGCAGGCACCCTTGTGCAGGGCGCTGCCGCCCTTAAAAAGAGGGGAACAAAAGAGATCTTTGCATGCTGTACACACCCTGTTCTTTCAGGCCCTGCAATTGAACGGCTTGGAAATTCAGAGATTAATCAGCTTGTGGTTACAAACACTATACCTCTGAGCGAGGCATCTAAAAAGTGTTCAAAGATCGTGTCACTGTCAGTAGCTGAGTTAATCGGAGAGGCAATAAGAAGGATATACTATTCACACTCAGTAAGCACTTTGTTTGTATGATTCAGAGTCGCCCCGTTAGGGGCACTTTTATTATTGTGTTTTTGTATTAAAGTTAATAAACCCTATTTAACCGGGAAGTAAATATTAAGGGCAAATTTGCCCTGCACAGGAGGATAAAATGGAACAATACCAGTTAGCTGTAAAGGTAAGGGATACCAAGGGTAAACAGGCAGCTAAAAAGATGAGAAAAGAGATGGATATACCGGGCATTTTTTACGGGGCAAACACCGAGCCTGTTATGGTAAGCTTTAAAGACGGTGAGCTTCGCAAGATTCTGAAAAATGCAGCCAGTAAAAATATAATTATGTCGCTGAAGATCGAGGGCGGTAAAGAGAGCGGCAATAAACTGGTGATTTTAAAGGAGCTGCAGTCAGATCCCCTGAAGGATAAATACATACATGCAGATTTTTACGAGATTTCAATGGACAAGGAACTTACGCTCAATGTTCCTGTTGTGCTGGTCAATACGCCTGCAGGGGCAGCGCTTGGCGGAATCCTGCAGATGGTGAGACGTGAACTTTTAATTAAGTGTCTGCCTGACAAGGTGGTAGAGAAGATAGAGATAGATGTCTCAGGCCTTAATATAGGTGACTCATTGCATATACGTGACGTTGTTTTCCCTGAAGGCATTACCTCAGCCCAGGAAGGACATCTCACTGTAGCCGTTGTAAATGCACCGTCTGCAGCAGAGAAGGCAGCGCCTGGTGAAGAGGGTGAAGAGGCAAAAGAGGGTGAAGAGGCTAAGGCACAAGAGGCTGAAAAAAAATAAGTGACTTTTAAGTGGACTTGATCGTTGGCCTAGGAAATCCCGGCAGAAAATACTCCCGTACCAGGCATAATATAGGGTTTATGGTAATAGACTCCATGTGCCTGAATATGGGGGTAAAGCTTAAAAGCCGCAGATTCCATTCAAAAAATGCTGTTGTGGAAAAATATGGGAGGGAAGTTATAATCCTTAAACCAGCCACATACATGAATCTGAGCGGAATATCAGTAAAGGCCTGCGCTGATTATTATTCTATAGAGAGTGATCACATACTGGTAATACATGACGACCTTGACCTGCCATTAGGACGCATCAAGGTGGTAAGTCATGGCAGCGCAGGCGGGCACAGAGGCATAAAATCCATAATTGAAAATCTATCGGTAACAGCCTTTCCCAGAATAAAAATAGGGATAGGAAGACCTGAACAGGGCGAGCCAATTGAAGAGTTCGTGCTAAAACCCTTTTACACCCACCAGAACGACCTGGTAAAAAAGGTAATCGATTTATCGGGCAAGGCCTGTGACCTTTATCTTGCTGAAGGGATAACAAGGGCCATGAACCTTGTTAATTCAAAAAAAATTGATATGGAGGGTATCAACGAATGGCGGGTCTGACCAGTTTAGCCCCATTCTTTGGTATAATAGGCCTGATAATAGCATGGTTCATATATGCCTGTGTCAAAAAACAGCCAAAAGGGAATAACAGGATACAGGAACTGGATGAGATGATCCATGAAGGGATTACGGCATTTCTTATAAAGCAATACTCCATTCTGGCTATCTTGATTGCAGTCATATTTATAATCCTCAGGCTTGTTCTGCCGGGCTGGCAGAGCCCTGTTGCCTTTGTGTCAGGCGCCCTGTGCTCAATAACGGCATCTTACTCAGCCATGACAGCCGCTACAATGGGAAACTCAAGGGTAGCCGAAGCAGCAAACAGGTCTGGGCTATTAAAGGCAGTAAATATCGCATATTTATCAGGTTCAGTAATGGCGCTTGCAATCTCGGGCATTGGACTTCTGGGGACAGGCATATGGTTTTTCATGTATGGAAATGACCCAAAACAGATCGGCTCCATAACCGGGTTTTCTTTGGGCGCTGGTATAGCAGCCATCTTTGCCCGCATAAGCTCAGCCATATTTTCAAGGGCAGCAGACTCCGGCACTGATATCGCATGCAGGGTTGAGGCGGGCATCCCCTGTGATAACCCTAGAAACTCCGGTGTTATTGCAGGCATTGTCGGTAACAGTGTTGGCAATATCGCCGGAATGGGGGCCGACATATTTGAATCATTTACATCCTCAATAATTGCCGCCATTATTATTGGCGCCACTCTTGCGCTATCTCCGGAGCTAATCGCCCGGTTCTCTCATATGGAATCCTTTATTAAAGAAGAGGCTATTGTGGCTATCAGGGTCAAATATATGGGAATGCCCATACTGATAGCAATGGCCGGGCTCCTCAGTTCCATTGCAGGCCTCTTTTCCATAAAAGTCTTTAAATATAGAGAAAAGGCGATTTCACGAAGGTATGCCAGTTTTATTGCTGCGGGGATATTTGTCATTATAACTGCTGTGATAACAGCGGTTTTCAGAATGCCTTTTAATGCCCTCTGGGCGCTTTTTTCCGGATTGGCATGCGGGATAATAGCAGGGTTTTCAGCAGGATATTACAGTTCAGGAGAACGGGCCAGATATATTGCAGGGCAAAGTAAAACAGGTTCAGCATCAGTGATAATAGCGGGAATGGCAACAGGTATGTTGTGGGCATATGTCCCGATCCTGTGTATCTGCGCAGCCGCATATACTGGCTACATGGCCTCAGGCGCATACGGCATAGCTCTCTCTGCTGTCGGTATGATCGCTATAACGGGCATCACTTTGACTATCTGCAGCATTAGCCCCATAGCCGACAATGCCCATGACCTGGCTGAAATGGCAGGGTTTACCCCGGAAGCTATAAATATTACCGAACGCCTTGAGCCCCCGGGAAAAGGAACAAGATCTGAAGGGATGATTTTCAGTACATGTTCAGCAGCATTAACCTCATTCGCCCTTTTTGCTGCATTCACCCGGTCAATACATATGAACTACCCAACAATGGCAGAGCCTGTATTCGATATAAAAACTCCCCCTGTTTTTACAGGGATATTTATTGGCGCACTGTTGCCCTTCATATGGGCAGCGCTCACAATAAGATCCACAGGAAGGGTCGCATCATCTGTAGATAAGGAGATCAGACGCCAGTTCACGGAAATACCAGGTCTTCTTGAAGGCAGGATAGGGGTAAAGGGAGAAGCTCAAAAATGTGTTTCCCTGGCAGCATCCTCAGCCCTGAAAGAGACACTCGCGCCTCTTTTAATTGCCATGTTAACACCTGTAGCCGTAGGATTTATCTTTGGCCCTTTAGCCCTTGGCGCCACACTTATCGGTTCAATAGTGATGGGGACACTGCTTTCCATTTTCATGTCAAATACCGGAGGGGTGCTGGAAAATGCAAAAAAATTTATAGAAACAGGCAAGGTAGGGGGGAAATGGACAGATAATCATAAAGCTGCAATAGTAGGTTACGCTGTAGGCGGTATATTCAGGGATACCTCTGCCACGGCTATTAATATACTTGTAAAATTCATGTCAGTAGTTTCACTTGTCATGGCGCCGGTATTTCCAGTGGCAGGCATTTTTCAGTGATGCCCATTAACAGTTGACCAAAATAACCCGCAACTCAGATGGTTTACAGAGAAATAGAGAATAAAATAATAGTAACAGCAAGGCTTAATTTATTGTCATATTTTATGAAATCTAAACTCGACAATCTGCTAAATATATGATATGTAGGGTAAATTTTTTAATTACCGGGCTTAATGAATTAGCATAATTAATAAATAATTATCGTAACATGGAGTAATTGATGTTCAAAGAAGGTGATTTGGCAGTATACCCTGCACATGGAGTTGGCATAATAGAGACAATCGAGACCAAGGAAATTTCAGGGTGCAGACAGGATTTTTATACTATCAGAATCCTTGATAATAATATGAAAATAATGGTCCCCACGCGTAATGTGAACAATGTCGGGTTAAGGGAAATAATCGGGCAGAAAGAGATTCCCAAACTCTATTCTATCCTGAAAAAGAGGGATATGGTGATAGATAACCAGACATGGAATCGCAGGTATCGGGAATATATGGACAAGATAAAGACCGGTTCTGTCTTTGAGGTGGCAGAAGTTTATCGTGACCTGCTTATGCTCAAAGAAGAAAAGGACCTGTCGTTCGGCGAGAGAAAGATGCTTGATACTGCGAGGAGTCTTCTTGTGAAAGAGATTTCTCTTGCAAAAAAGGTGGCAGAAAAACAGATAGAAAAGGATCTGGACAAGATGTTTCCAGCAACATCATCGCCAGCTCCCACTGTATAGGTGGCCAGGGCAGATAAAGCGAATAGTCCCCATATTTTTGCACCTGGCCATGCTGTTAATCAACAGCCCTTGGAATATACCTATTTTATAGCCAAGAAAACTATCGTGGAAAATGCACATGAAAGAAAATGCTACTTTCAGGCTGAAATAGCAGACATTGATCTACGTATTGACTCCTTTTTATCCGCTAAAAATCATGACCTGACAAGATCAAGGATCCAGGCCCTTATAAGAGATGGCAATATAAAGGTAAATAACAGTCATGTAAAAACCAGTTACAGGTTACGGCCAGGTGATTCAATCGAGCTTATTTTGCCGCCCTCACTTCCTTATCAGCTCAACCCTGAGCCACTCAATCTATCAATAGTATACGAGGATTCATCAATTATTGTTCTGGATAAGCCCCCGGGGCTTGTTATTCATCCTGCGCCGGGCCATAAGGATGGCACGCTTGTCCATGGCCTGCTTCATCACTGCAATGATCTCTCAGGTATAGGCGGGGTAATGAGGCCAGGTATTGTTCACCGGCTTGACAGGGACACCTCGGGTTTACTTGTAGTTGCCAAAAATGATATGGCCCATAATTTTTTATCCAGCCAGTTTAAAAACGGTTTAATCAGTAAAAGATATTTTGCACTGGTTCATGATATACCTGCTAAAGATAAAGGCGTTATAGACCTGCCAATATCCCGCAACCCGGTAAGAAGAAAAGAGATGACTGTTTCCCCAAAGGGGAAAAGGGCTGTCACAGAATGGCAGATAGAAAGGACCCTTTCCGGCAGATTCGCACTACTATCTGTAACAATAAAGACTGGCAGGACGCATCAGATCAGGGTGCATATGTCACACATAGGGCACCCGGTTGTAGGAGACCCTGTCTACGGCCATAAAAACAGCTGGTGGAGAAAAAACAATCTCTCCATTAATGAGATACAGGATTTTATAAAAAGGCAGATGCTCCATTCAGCATACCTTGCTTTTACTCACCCTGATACAGGTGAATTAAGGGAATTTCATGCGCCTGTGCCGGCAGATATGGAGCTTGCAATAAAAAAACTGGGGTCATTTTCAATAAAAAATTAAATTAGTCTTGACATAAGCCTGAATAATTAATATATATGCGATATTCTTACCTTTTGGAGGATTCGGTATATCCGGACATCAGATTTAAGCTGCACGGGAAGTGTTCTTGTTCTTTCATTATAACAAACTCACACAAATGGAATCCTTCTTATAAATTAGAATTGTCCATGTGAGTTTTTTAAGACCCGTTATCCAGACTCCCGAAAATATGGTTCCGGTAAAAATATTTTAGTAGAAATTTATTAATGGTAACTAACTCCCGTTTGGCAAGGTCTTTGCAGTTTTTATAAATGGTTAGGGTCTAATCGATAACCTGAAACAGCAGAAAATATTTAACCACCCCGGTGAGACCAATTTCTCAAAATAATATCCTGGAAGGTATAGTTTGTTTCAAAATGTAGGCCGTAAAAAATTAAGGGATTTTCCCTTTTAAAAAAACAGGAAATACTATTTCTAATTTAGCATAAAGAAAACATAATATGGAGAACAACTTATGAATCTTGTCGAATTAAAAAAGATGAAAATCAATGAACTGACAAATATGGCCAGGGAATTTAATATCGAAGGGGCAACAGGCATGACAAAGCAGGAGTTGATATTTGCCCTTCTCCAGGCCCATTCAGAGCAAAATGGTCTTATTTATGGAGAGGGTGTTCTTGAGACCCTGCCTGACGGCTTCGGGTTTTTAAGGGCCCCTGATGCCAATTATCTGCCAGGCCCTGATGATATATACATATCACCCTCCCAGATACGAAGGTTTAACCTCAGAACAGGTGATACGGTTGCCGGGCAGATAAGGCCGCCAAAGGATTCAGAAAGATATTTTGCCCTCCTGAAGGTAGAGCAGGTAAACCATGAAGACCCGGAAATCTCCCGCGACAAGATACTTTTTGACAACCTTACCCCCTTATACCCGAACGAACGAATCACCCTGGAAACAACCGCTGACAATTATTCATCAAGGATCATGGATCTCCTTACACCAATCGGCAAAGGGCAGCGCGGCCTGATAGTTGCCCCTCCCAGAACAGGAAAAACCATGCTCCTCCAGAATATAGCAAACAGCGTCACAGCAAATGATAAAAGTATACACAAGATTGTTCTGCTGATAGATGAAAGGCCTGAAGAGGTCACCGACATGCAGAGATCGGTTGATGCGGAGGTCATAAGCTCAACATTTGACGAACCCCAGCAGAGGCATGTGCAGGTCGCAGAGATGGTAATAGAAAAGGCAAAAAGGCTTGTAGAACACAAGCGTGACGTGCTTATCCTCCTGGACAGCATAACAAGGCTTGCAAGGGCCTATAATGCAACAGTGCCCCCAAGCGGAAAGATCCTTTCCGGCGGTCTTGACTCAAATGCCCTTCACAAACCCAAAAGGTTCTTCGGCGCTGCCCGAAACATAGAAGAGGGGGGCAGCCTCACAATCATAGCTACCGCGCTTATCGATACCGGAAGCAGGATGGATGAGGTGATATTTGAAGAGTTCAAGGGCACAGGCAACATGGAAATCATCCTTGACCGCAAGCTTACTGACCGCAGGATATTCCCATCCATTGATATCAACAGGTCAGGGACAAGGAAGGAAGAGCTGCTTCTCAAAGAGGCAGACCTTAACAGGATCTGGATACTTAGAAAACTCCTTGCCCCCCTTACCCAGGTTGACAGCATGGATTTTTTACTGGACAAAATGAAAGGAACAAAGAATAATACAGCCTTTTTAAAATCAATGAGTCAATAAAGAGAGGACGAAAATGAAAAAAGATATACACCCAGAATACCACAAAACCCTGGTACATTGTGCCTGCGGAAACGAATTCGAGACAGGTTCCACATTTAAAGAGATCAAAGTGGAAATATGTTCACAGTGTCATCCCTTTTATACCGGGAAACAGAAGCTCGTTGACACTGCCGGAAGGGTTGAACGATTCAAGAACAAATATGCCCAGTTTGAAAAGGATAAAAAGGCATCCTCGTCCAAGAATTAGCCTGAAGAATCTCATTTATCTCATTTCAGGAAGATATTTATCAAATGGGATGCCGTAGATAACGGCATTCCATTTACTTTTTGTAAATATCTCTATTGTCTGAACAGAAAAACATCTATTTTAAGAGCCTGTAAAATGTTTGAAAAAATTAAGGAAATTGAAGACCGATACAGTCTGCTTGAAAGCGAACTTTCAAGGCCTGATATTGTCAAGGATCAGAAGACCTACCAGAAATATTCAAAAGAGCACAGTCACCTGGGTCCCATAGTAAAGGCATACAGAGAGCTCTATAATATAGATAATGAGATCAACAGCAACAGCTCCCTTCTGAATGATTCAGACCCGGAAATGAGGAAACTTGCCAAGGAAGAGCTGGAGACACTCAATAAAAAAAAGGAAGAGCTTGAAAAAGAGCTCAGGATACTCCTTTTGCCAAAGGACCCCAATGATGAAAAGAATATTATCCTTGAAATAAGGGCTGGCACAGGGGGTGATGAGGCAGCCCTTTTTGCCGCAGACCTCTTGAGAAGCTACCTGAAATATGCAGAGATGAAGAGGTGGAACACAGAGATATTAAGCCAGAGCATGACAGGCATAGGCGGTTACAAGGAGGTAATTATCCTTATCGAAGGCAATGATGTGTTCAGCAGGTTAAAATATGAAAGCGGGGTTCACAGGGTGCAGCGTGTGCCTGAAACAGAGGCTCAGGGCAGGATACACACATCTGCCATAACCGTTGCAGTGCTCCCTGAAGCTGAAGAGGTGGATGTTGAGATCAACCCGGAGGATTTAAGAATAGATACATACAGATCCTCAGGCAAGGGAGGCCAGCATGTAAACAAGACCGATTCTGCTGTCCGTTTAACCCATCTTCCCACAGGGATAGTAGTAGCATGCCAGGATGAGAGGTCACAGCACAAGAACAAGGCAAAGGCAATGAAGGTGCTGCGTTCAAAACTCCTTGACGCACAGGTTACAGAACAGCAGTCCAGGATATCCCAGGACAGAAAAAGCATGGTGGGAACCGGTGACAGAAGCGAAAGGATACGCACATATAACTACCCTCAGGGCCGCGTCACAGACCACAGGATCGGGCTTACCCTTTACAAGCTTGAGGATGTACTCCAGGGAAACCTTGATCTTGTCATAACCCCGCTCATCACCCATTTTCAGACAGAGGCTCTTAAAGGGGAATCGTGACAGCCAAAACCTGGATAATAAAGGACCTCCTTCCTGTATCAACAGATTATCTGAAGAAAAAAAACATAGAGTCACCGCGCCTCTGTGCGGAGATTCTTTTATCCCATCAGCTGGGATTAAGCCGCCTTAAACTCTACCTAGAATATGATCAGCCGGTAGGCGCAAATGACCTTGGCAGCTACCGTGAAATGATAAAAAGACTCGCTGAAGGCGAGCCTATCCAGTATATAACCGGCATTCAGGAATTCTGGTCAATGGATTTTATTGTGAATAAAGATGTACTCATACCAAGACCTGAAACAGAGATACTGGTTGAGCAAGCCATCAGGGTATACAAGGAAAATAATTATGCAGAACTACCCGCAGTCAATATCCTTGACATATGTACCGGGAGCGGCGCAATTGCCGTTGCGATTGCCTCGGAGCTAAAAAATGCAGAGATATTCGCTTCTGATATTTCGGGGGACGCCCTTAATACAGCCAGATTGAACATTACAAGACATGGGATGCAAAAGAGGATTACCCCTCTTGAGGGAGACCTTTTTGAACCATTTAAAGGCCTCAATAATCATTTTGATATTATTGTCTCAAACCCTCCCTATGTATCAAAAGAAGAATACAGTCTTCTGCCCGTTAAAATCAGGGATTTTGAGCCCAGGATCGCACTGGAGAGCGGGGCTGACGGTCTTAACCATATAAGGGCCATTCTTGAATATGCCCCCAAATATCTAAAGCCAGGCGGATGGTTGATGCTGGAGATGGACCCGTCACAGACCAACACAGTGGCCGAAATAATAGCCAAAAATGACTTTTTATTAAACGCCTCAGTTGTAAAGGACTTTAGCAACAGGGCCCGGGTTGTTATCACACAGAAGAAAATGGAGTAAAACCCTCTTATAATCCTTGAAAATACCCACATAAATGGGGTAAACAGACCCATAAATAAATAGATGATACCTTGGAATTGATATATGAGTTTTAATGTTTCAGAAAGTTTTGATGTTATAGTCTTTGGAGGCGGGATAGCAGGGATGCAGTCGGCCCTTGACCTTGCTGACCAGGATTATAAAGTGGCAATAATTGAAAAGGACGCATCCATAGGCGGGAAGATGGTCAGGCTTGACAAGGTGTTTCCAACGCTTGACTGTGCATCCTGTATTACCACCCCCAAGATGGCCTCTGTGGCTCATCACCGGAATATTTCCATCTTTACACTGTGCGAACTTGTTAAGCTTGAAAAAGATAATAGAGGCTTCAGGGCAAAGATTCTAAAAAGACCCAGATATGTAAGTCAGGAGAGGTGCATAGGATGCAGGCAGTGCGAATATGCCTGTCCGGTTATGGCCCCTGACGAAGACCAGATGGGTTTAACTGCCCGCAAGGCCATATACATACCATTCACTAACGCCATCCCACAGGTTGCTCTGCTTGATGTGGAAAGCTGTGTCCTGTGCGGCAGATGCGAAAAGGTATGCCCTACCGATGCGGTAAATTATTTTGAGAGGGAAGAGCTCATTGATTTTGAGGCAAAGGCCTGCATTGTTGCTACAGGCTATAAGCTCCTTACCGGCTTTACATCACGGGTATACGGGGAGGCTGCTCAAAACCCCAATATCATAGATGCCCTTCAGCTTGAAAGAATACTCGCTCCTACAGGTCCTTACATGGAGATGCTCAGGCCGGGAGACGGCAAAGAGCCTGAAAGTGTTGCATTTATACAGTGCGCAGGCAGCAGGGATCAGACAAACGGAGTGCCTTACTGCTCAAGGGTCTGCTGCATGTATGCCATAAAAAATGCGCTGCTTGTCCAGCAGGAGCTCCCCGAAACAAAGGTAACCATATTCTATATTGACATGAGGGCCTTTGGAAAAAACTATGAGCAGTTTTACCAGAATGCAAAGGAAAAGGGTATCAGGTTTGTAAAGGCAAAGCCTTTTATCCACAGCATGGGGGCAAATGGCAGCGTTATCCTTCGTTATGAGGATCAGGAGGGCGATGGCCGCAATATATTAGAGGAATTTGATATGGCGGTTATGTCGCTTGCAATCCTTCCGGCATGGAACCCTTCAGAGGCTATGGGTCTCACTGTTGCTGAAGATAATTTTTTAAAGGCGCCCTTCCCCAAGATGGCCCCTGCGCTTACAGCGAGAGAGGGTATTTTTATGGCCGGTGTGGCATCAGGCCCAAAGGACATTGTTGACAGCATAGTTGAGGCGGGAGCGGCTGCAATGGAGGCATCCAGTTATCTGAGGGCAATGGATTCTGTAAAGGCGGCCTGACCAATCCGGGCATAAGTTACCCAGATATAAAAAATCAGGATAAAGTTTTAAAATGGATACAGATAAAAAAGAAAAAGATAATGCTGAAGAACCCAGGGTTGGCGTTTATGTCTGCCACTGCGGCGGCAATATCTCAAATACGGTTGATGTTGAAAAGGTTGTGGATGCAGCCTCAAGGATGCACGGGGTTAAAGTGGCAAGGCGCAACATGTTCATGTGCTCTGACCCTGGCCAGGATCTGATTATTAATGATATCAGGAACGGCCAGATAAACCGCGTAGTGGTTGCCGCCTGTGCGCCCAGCCTGCATGAGCTTACCTTCAGGAGCGCCATCCTCCGCACCGGGCTCAACCCATACCTTTATGTCCATGCAAATATCAGGGAGCAGGTTAGCTTTGTCCATGACGGGGATGAGGCAACCATAAAGGCCATCTCCATTGTAGCTGCGGCAGTCGGTAAGGTAAGGGAGGTCAAACCCCTGGAGGTCACCAGTGTTGATGTAAAAGGTCATGCAACTGTAATAGGTGCAGGCGTGGCAGGGCTAAAATCCGCCATAGATATGGCAAAAAGGGGGTTAAAGGTTTCCGTAATAGAAAAGAGCCCGTTTCTGGGAGGGCAGACCACGCTTCTTGACAGACTATTCCCATATGGAGACAAGGCATCTGATATTATAAGAGCCCTGGCAAAAGAGGCGGCATCACACCCCAACATTGAAATACATACATGCTCAGAGGTCGTAAAACAGGATGGTTATATAGGCAATTTCAGGCTTACTATTCTAAAAAGGCCCCCTGCTGATGCAGGAGATCTGGAAAATCTGGACAAGATTGCTGCGGCTTCAATAAAGGCCGGTGAATACATGGATTTTATCGGGTTCTATCATAATTCTCCCCCTGAGGCGCAAAAGGAGTTCACTATTGAAACAGGCGCTATTGTTATTGCCACAGGTTTTCACAGCTATATCCCGTCACATGGGGAATATGGTTACAAAATATTCCCCGAGGTAATCACCTTACGGGAGCTTGTCAGGGAACTGGCTACAAACCATGAAAGAGGCGATTTTCTAAAAATCAATGGAAGGACAATCAAAAATGTAGCGATGATACACTGTGTTGGCTCCAGGCAGGTAGAGGGGATACACATGCCGGATCAGAATGGCTTTATAAACCCAAACTGTTCACGCACATGCTGCACAGGGCTTTTGCACTCTGCCATTGAGATCATCAGCAGGCATAAAGATACTACAGTCTTTAATATCTGCCGTGATATCAGGACATACGGAAGATCTCATGAGGAGCTCTATGCAGAGGCATCGGCTAAAGGAGTCAGGTTTGTCCGCTTTAATGTTGAGAATCAGCCTGTAGTCAAAAAGAACCATGAAGGTTATGCACTTTCTGTCTTTGCCAGGGATAATCTGCTTCAGAACGAGGAGCTTGAAATACCTGCTGACCTGGTTGTGCTGGCCACAGCCATGCACCCTGGCCAGATAAAACCACTTATTGATCTTTTAAAGATACACTGCGGCGCAGACGGGTTTCTGCTCGAGGTACACCCCAAATTAAGGCCTGTCGAGGTGTTCACAGCGGGCATATACCTTGCCGGGAGCTGCCAGGCGCCCATGGATGTTACAGAGGCAACTGCCGCTGCCTCTGCGGCTGCATCAAAGGCATCAATCCTGCTCTCAAAAGGCAAGGTTAATCTGGAGCCTTTTGTATCAAAGGTAAACAAGGATGCCTGCGCAAGGTGCCTCACATGTTTAAGGGCATGCCCCTTTGAGGTGCCCGTTATGGAGGATGACGGCGCATATATCAACCCTGCTGCCTGCTATGGCTGCGGCGCATGCGTGTCAGTATGCCCGGGAGGCGCAATATCCCTTGCCCAGTATGATAATGCGGAGATATGCTCACAGGTCAGAGGCGCTGTTGATCCGGTGATAACTGTCATGAATAGTGAAATATAAATCAGGAGATAATCTTGTCAGAATTTGAGCCCAGAATAATAGTATACTGCTGCCAGTATTGAGGCTATACAGCCGCGGACCTGGCAGGTTCTTTACGTATAAATTATCCTTCCAGTGTAAGGGTTGTAAAACTCCCCTGCACAGGGAGAATAACGCCCCAGATCATTTTAAAGGCCCTGGAAGATGGCGCAGACGGGGTGTGCGCTGTTGGCTGTATGGAGGGCGATTGCCACTATATTGACGGAAATATAAAGGCGCGCCGGATCATTAATTATACAAAAAAGGCTCTCGCAAACATAGGTGTGGAGCCCGAAAGGGTTGCAATGTATAACCTCAGCGCATCTGACGGGCCGCTGTTTGCAGAATATGCAAAGGAGCTTCATGAAATAATAAAAGGGATTGGGCCTCTCTATAAACTTAATGATGCCAAAAAGGTTGCAAATGAGTGATGAAAATATAGAAAAGCCATCAGATGACAGTAAAGATAAACTTAAGGCGCTCAGGGAAGAGCGTTCCGCTATTTTAGAACGGAGCAGAGAGCTCTTAAAAAAGCAGAACAATGATACAGCCCTGATTAAAAAAGGGCTTAAGGATGGCGCAAAGACTATCCCTGAACTGGCAGAGAAGACCGGCCTCAAGAATGATCTTGTTCTCTACTATATATCTGCAATGAAGAAATATGGCGAGGTTACCGAGGAGGGCCGCTCAGGCAGATATTTCCGCTATTGCCTTGTTGAAAAAAAGAGGCCATCAAAAAAATAGAGTGGCTATTTGTGATTCGTCTGGCATTCCTGTTCGCATGCCCCTTCATACGGTTCAACCTGTAGTGTGGCATGATCAATGCCAAACCTTTCTCTTAATAGTTTGCTGGCATCACTAATGCCCTTTTGCCAGTGGTTTGTGTCTGTGCAGCATGATGCAAGCCTTATATGGGCAGATAATACCGGCATTCCTGAAGTTATTGTCCAGATGTGAAGATCATGAACAGCCTCTATATGTTCCATCTCTTCAAGGGCCTTTTTCACCTCAAGAAAATCAATATTATCAGGCGTGGCCTCAAGCAGGATATTAATGGTCTGCCTGATAAAGCCAACGCTGCTCCACAAAATTAGAAGGCCGATTACAATACTCGCTATGGTATCAGCAGGCTGCCAGCCTGTGGTTATGATAATAATGCCCGCTATTATTGCGCCCACTGAGCCAAGGGCATCTGCAACCATATGGAGGAATGCGCCCCTGATATTCACATTTTCATCTTTGCCCTTTGAAAGAATCATGGCGCTTACAATATTTGCGATAAGGCCAAAGAGGGCGATAACCATCATCACAGGCCCGTCTATCTCCCGGGTTACCCCGATTCTCTGCCATGCCTCATAGAAAATAAAGCCTACAATAAGCACAAGCGTTGCACCATTAACAAAAGCGCCCAGCACCTCAGCCCTTAAAAGACCAAAGGTTCTATCGGGTGTTGCAGCTCTTTTTGCCAGATGGGCCACAAAGATGGCAAGGGCCAAAGCACCCACATCAGTAAGCATGTGGCCTGCATCGGCCAGAAGGGCAAGCGAATTGACCATAAGGCCGCCAATGATCTCAACCACAAGAAAGAGAAGATTAATAATAAAGGCCCACCACAGCCTTGAATAGAGGGTATTTTTCAGGTCATGGCTGTGGTTATGGCCCTTGTGGTCATGGAGAGCCTCGCTCAGTTCATGGTCGCTGGGCACTGTTTATTCTCCTTTATATTCCTGATAATGAGATATATAATACCGCAATCATGGCGTCAATTGCCATATGTTAATAAAAAAGGAGTAGATATTAATGGATAAAGTTGTTATTGATGATATAGAGCTTTCTCTTTCCCGGCCCGTGGAGATGCCGGTAAGCTGGGTAGGGCAGGAAGAGCTTGTAACCCAGCTTCTTGCCGCATGGCTTGTAATTGGAGAAGATGATCTGCCGCTTAACCCGAGGTTGCTTGGCAAACCCGGTGTAGGCAAAACCACCCTTGCATATCATGCCGGAAAACTCATGAACAAGCCGGTCTATCTTTTTCAGGCCACAATGGATACACGGCCTGAAGACCTGATAATCACCCCTGTCATATCTGAAAAGGGCAAGATACAGTATGTGGCAAGTTCAATTGTCACTGCCATGATTGAGGGGGGCGTTGCCGTTATAGATGAAGGTAACAGGATGAGCGAAAAGAGCTGGGCATCGCTGGCTCCCCTGATGGATAACCGCAGGTATGTGGAGTCTATTGTAGCAGGCATAAAGGTCAAGGCACACCCTGATTTTCGCATGTGCGTCACAATGAATGATGATGCAAGCACCTTTGATTTGCCGGATTATATATACTCAAGGCTTCAGCCCGGAATAGTGCTGGACTTCCCTGATCGCGATGATGAGCTATTGATCCTGAAAAAAAACCTGCCCTTTGCCGATGATGAAATTCTTGAATATGTTGTGGAGTTTCTTCAGGCTGCCCATGCTGCAAATGACCGCTACAGCGTGAGGGACGGTATAAACATTGCCAGGTATGCCCTGAAAAGGATCTCTGCAGACAGCGCCCTTAAAAAGGAGAAGGGTGATTTGCCTGCACTCGACTACCTTCGTGAATCAGCAGGAATGATCCTTGACCCTGCTGCATCAGAGTATTTTAATGAGATGATGGAAATGGAAGATGACGAATAGCTCTCTTCAATGGAACAATATCCGCCTGGTTCCAATTGTTCACGGAAAGATGGAGTTCGCTCTTGAGGTTCGAAGACAGTTCAGGGAGTATCAGCCTGAGCAGATTGCTGTTGAATACCCTTCCACTCTTAAGGATAAAATCATACAGGGGATAAACAGGCTCCCGCTTTTATCAGCTGTCCATTATGAGGAGTCAGACGGCGTATTCACATACCTGCTCATTGAACCGGCAGATGCCCTGGTTGAGGCGGTGCGGCTCTCGCTCGAGTCAGGCATACCTGTGCACTTTATTGACCGTGACACTGAGGATTACCCTGTTGATTACACCCCCCTGCCTGATTCATATGCAATTACACGGATAGGTCATTACCGGTACTGCACCGAGTATATCCGTGAACATAGTGAAAATGAGTGCAGCAGGGAGGATATCCTGCGCGAGAAGACAATGGCCTATAACCTCCAAAGGCTGAATAATACCGGCATGAAGACACTTTTTGTTGGCGGCATATATCATATCCCCAGGCTATTAAGGATGATCAATATGCCACAGACCGAGGTAATAGGCATAAGAAAAAGAGCCGGAATCGGGTTGTCTCACATACATGCGGATTCAAGCAGGGAGATACTCTCTGAGATGCCCTTTCTTAATGCAGCATATGAAAACTACAGGTCAGGAAAAATTGATGTCCCGCCTGACAGGATGAAGCTCAATCAGGAGCTTATTAAAGAGGCAAAAAGAGAACTCTGGAAAAATGACAAAGAGGAGCTTTCACCTGTGCAGATGGATATCCTCAACAAATTTGCAAGGAACTATGCCATAGCAACCGGGAACCTGGTGCCTGATTTTTACCAGCTAATTGTTGCAGCAAGAGGTGTTGCTGACGACAACTTTGCCTGGGAGGTGTGGAACCTTGGGAGTGAGTATCCCTGGCAGGATAGTGACCCTGCTATACCTGTGATTGAACTCTCGGGCGATGACCTGTTTCTTAACCACCGGAGGATCAGGCTTCACAGAAGGATTAAAGGCACACGTAAAAGGCTTATCTCTGTGCCTGTAAAAAGAAGAAAAAGAGAGAATAAAAAGGGTGAATGGAAGGAGACATTCAAAGGTGATTACATATGTTCATACCCTCCGGAGGATATTGTGATAGAGGGCTACGGGCATCACCTCAAGAAAAGGGCAATAGAGATAAGAGCTGAGGAAAACTCCCGTGTTGTGCCCTTTGAATGCTCCATGCTGGACGGGCTTGATCTTCGTGAAACCATAAGAAATCTTGACAAGGACAAGATTTACGTCAAGGAAAACCGACCCTTAAGGGGAAAGGTGGGCTCTGTGGTAGTGATATTTGACCCTGATATCAATAAAGATGGCACAGAGGAATTCCCCTGGAAGGTCACATGGCTGGGGGAACATAACCAGGAGTCAGACATGGCATTTTACAGCACGCCAGCAGGAGAGGTAATGGACGGGCCGGGCATAGCAAGGTGCCAGTATGGCGGTTTCATGCTAAGTTATCCCCCAATGCGGGTCTATGATATCTGGAAAGACAGCTTTTTCAGCGGGGCAAGGAACAAGCCTGAAAGGCTCTTAATGGCAGCCATTGATTACTGTCTTGAAAGGCATGTGGTTTATGTGGCTCCGGAGCCGCCATCCGGCTGGTGCAGGAGTATTGCGGAACGATATGGCAAAAATATAATTTACATCCCGATAGGCATCATACCGCCATCGACTATTAAAAAAATAAGGATGTTTCATGTGCTGGATGGCCACCATGTTCGTGATTACGCGTCACAGTACTTATAGTTAAAAGGTTATTTATATTCATGATAAATTCATGCAGACATAATAATCTTGTGCTTGTAAAAGAAAATAAAAACAAGGTTCGATGCACCCATTGCCATCTTACAATAAACAGGGAAGAGCTGGACACAGACTTCTGCCCTGAATGCTGGGAGACTGAAGGAGTAAAAAGAAGAGATTTTGAAAAGGTTGAAGAGAAAAGGGGCGGCATTGACATTTACCGCTGTGAGGATTGCGGAGCGGAGATAGAGGCTAAATAATTCTACAAACAAAAACGCCCTGAAGGCTCAGGGCGTTTTTAGATTTATACCTTTTCAACTGTTGTTACGGGCGGAGGGGTATGTCTGTCATAAAACCATTCCATCCTTGGTTTGCCCTTGTCGGTTTTTTCAGAAGGCTTTATTGCCGCATTAAGGGCCTCCTCTATCCTTTCCACCAGAATAAACTTTATGTCATTTCTTACCTCATCCGGCAGTTCATCCAGGTCCGCCTCATTTTTCTTTGGCAGTATCACTGTTTTTAGCCCTGCGCGATGTGCTGCAAGCACCTTCATCTTGATGCCGCCAACAGGAAGCACACGCCCTCTTAAGGTCACCTCACCGGTCATGCCAACCTTGCTTTTGACCGGCCTTCCTGTAAATAGGCTTGTCATTGCCATTACCATTGCAATACCTGCTGATGGCCCATCCTTTGGTATGGCGCCAGCAGGCACATGGATATGAAAATCCTCCTTCTTGGCAATATCCTTTGGCAGATCCCACTCCTCTGTTTTGGCCTTTACATAGCTGAAGGCTATCTCAGCGCTCTCCTTCATAACATCACCCAGCTGCCCTGTCAGGCGAAGATGACCGCTCCCCTTCATCCTGGTTGCCTCGATAAAGAGGATATCACCTCCTGTTGCGGTTACAGCAAGCCCTGTGGCAATGCCCGGTATCTCAATCGATTCAGAGGTTTCTGACTCATATTTTTCCTTTTTCAGATATTCCCTTACTATCTCAGGTGTCACCTCAATACGTTTAAGCTGGCTGGCAGCAATCTTCACGGCGATCTTCCTGCATATAGTGCCGATCTGTCTCTCAAGGCTGCGCACCCCTGCCTCACGGGTATAGTCCTGTATAATCTTTTTAAGGGCATCTTCCCTAAATGTAACCTCATCACTGCGCACGCCATTTACCCTTATCTGCCGCGGCACAAGATAACCCTGTGCTATTTTTACCTTCTCATGCTCGGTATAGCCTTCAAGCTGTATAATCTCCATCCTGTCCCTCAGGGGTGCAGGTATGGTATCAAGCTGGTTTGCAGTGGTGATAAATATAACATCACTCAGATCAAAATCCACATCCAGGTAGTGATCCCTAAATGCATGGTTCTGGGCAGGGTCAAGCACCTCTAAAAGGGCGCTGCTTGGATCACCCCTCCAGTCAGAACCTATCTTGTCTATCTCATCAAGCATAAAGATGGGGTTTCTCGTTCCAGCCCTCTTTATGGCCTGTATGATCCTGCCTGGCATCGCCCCTATGTATGTCCTGCGATGGCCCCGTATCTCTGCCTCATCCCTCATGCCGCCCAGACTCATCCTTGTGAATTTCCTGCCAAGGGCCCTTGCAATGCTCTTGCCGAGACTTGTCTTGCCCACACCAGGGGGGCCTGCAAAACAGAGGATTGCGCCCTGTGCCTCTCCCTCCTTTCCATCTACCGCAGGATCAGCCTGGATACCCCTGTCATGTACAAGTTTACGTACTGCCAGGTACTCTATTAGCCTGTCTTTTACATCCTGAAGATCATAATGGTCTTCATCAAGGATCTCCCTTGCATGTTCAATATCAAGCTGGTCCTCGCTCAGTTTATTCCAGGGAAGGTCCACTATCCAGTCAAGATATGTCTTGATCACAGGATACTCTGCCGAGTGGGGAGACATGCCGGCCAGACGTTTAAGTTCACGTCTTGCCTCCTTTTCCGCCTCTTCTGGCAGATTTGCCTCCTTGAACTTGCGTTCATACTCCTCAACATCTGTGCCTGACTGGTTTTCATCGGATTCACCAAGCTCCTTCTGTATGGCCTTCATCTGCTGCCTCAAGAAATACTCCTTGTGAGCCTTGTCGAGTGTCTCCTTGGCCTCATTCTTGATCTTGTTGTCAAGCATCAGGATCTCTTTCTGATGGGTCAGGTGGGCAATAAGCATCCTGATCTTTTCCTTAAGATCATCAGACTCCAGGAGTGCCTGCGCCTCTTCAATGCCAAGACCGTGGTTGGCTGCTGTCATATAGGTGAGGTATCTGGGGTCTTCTATCTGATCAATAAAGCTTGCTGCATTTTCCGGGAAACTTGGCGACATCCTTACTACCTCTTTTGCCAGGTCCCTGAGGCTGTGCACCATTGCCTCAAATTCAACCCCCTCTTCATAATGATCCGGTGCCTCGACAATTTTGGCCGTCAGATACGGGTATGAGCTTGACCAGCTCTCCACCCTGAACCTTTCAAGACCCTGGACAATTATATTGATTGAATTGTCAGGCGACTGGAAGACCCTGGTAATTGAGGCTATGGTTCCGACCTCATAGAGTTGACCCGGATGGGGCTCTTCAATATCAGGTTGTTTTGATGTAATAAGACCTATAAGCCTGCTGCCCTTTAGAGCATCCTTAATAAGGCGCTCTGATCTCGGCACACCTATAGGAAGATGTATTATTGTATGTGGAAAAACAATCATATTTCTTAATGGAAGAATCGGGAGCTCTTCCGGTAAATCATTCAGAAGCTCAGATCTTTCATCTGTAATTATCGTATTAGAATCACTCATAATTTTGTCCTCCGCTCTATCATGAACCTGCTCAGAATCAAAATAGAAGACTAAACAGGGGTATATTAAGCCACAAACTACAGAAATAACCAAATTGCTATGGTCTATTACTAAGCATCAGCGAAATGAATGTCAAGGCAGGGCAGGTACGGAACGGGATATCCCGCGAGCAGGCTACAACCCCTCGAAGGCACTTTAATAAAAAGCCTTTGAAATCAGGATGGATTTTAATAAAACCTGGGTATGCTACTTAACTGCCTGCAAAAAAGGGGATGTAAAATCATCTATCTCTTTTTGAAGGTTATAAATTTCTGTCCAGAGCATGGATAGCTCATTGTCCTTCTTTTTAAGGTCAGCATCACCATAGCATGGTGTCAGTTCAACACTCCTGAGTTTTTCCTTGAGCATACTGATTTCCCGCCTGACATTCCTCTTCACTTCTCCCCTTCTTAATCGAAACATTATCTTTACTCCTTTAATGAATTATGCCTGATATAATTTATTATCGGCACTGCAAACTATTTTATTCAATTTTTATGCCATTTTTTATCTTTTTTCATCCAACAAAAATAAAAAATATTAACCTGTTAAT
>CAYWRH010000051.1:0-25490 GCA_964460435.1 uncultured Desulfatiglans sp. | reverse complement strand
TGTTTGCAGGGGGTATTTTTTAATAACACCCCCTGCAATATTCAGCTATTTATAATTTATAATGCCCAGAAATGAAGCTGCTGTTAGGCTAGCTCCCCCAACCAGAGCCCCGTCAATATCGGGCATAGCCATAAGATCGGATGCGTTTTCCGGTTTTACACTTCCGCCGTAGAGGATCCTTATTACGTCGGAACTCTCGCCCCCAAATCTGTCCTTTAGCCACGCCCTGATGAACTTATGCACCTCCTGGGCCTGCTCTGGTGTTGCAGTAAGGCCGGTACCGATTGCCCAGACCGGCTCATAGGCAATTATTGTGCTTAAAGAGATGGTTTCTTTTGCAATAAAATAGGCAAGAGAACCTTCCAGTTGTGCCCCTAAAATATCAAAGGTCTTTCCGGCCTCCCTCTCCTTTATGGTTTCACCAATACACACAATGGGTATAAGCCCTGCCTTAATGGCCGCCTCAACCTTTTTATTGACCATCTCACTTGTCTCGCCAAAAATGTTCCTTCTTTCAGAATGGCCAAGTATTACATGGGTACAGCCGTTTTCCAGAAGCATCTGGGGTGCAACCTCTCCTGTAAATGCCCCGCTTTTTTCATAATACATATTCTGGGCAGCCAAAAAGATATTATTTTTACCAATAGCGCTTTTTACTGCCGGAATATTGATAAATGGCGGGGCAACAAGCACATCCACATCACCCACGGCCTTTATCCCCTCTGCAATGGATTTTACCAGATCACGGGACTCCTTTAACCCGAGGTTCATCTTCCAGTTTCCCGCGATCATTGGTGTACGTTCAGGCATAAAAACCTCCCCTCTTAATTATCCTAGCAGCCTGCCATGTAATTGATAAGATCCACCACCCTGCATGAGTAACCGTATTCATTGTCATACCATGAGAGCACCTTTATCATGTCACCCCCAACCGCCATTGTTGACAGGGCATCAACAGTGGATGAGACCTCTGTGCCATTAAAATCAATGGATACGAGAGGCATATCACAATAGGCAAGTATACCCTTTAAAGGCCCTTCGGCTGCCTCCTTGAGTGCCTTGTTAACCTCATCAACTGTTGCTGTACGGCTGAGCTGTGCAACAAGATCAACGACCGATACATTCGGGGTGGGCACCCTGATAGCAAGGCCGTTAAGCTTTCCGGCAAGTTTTGGGAGCACCAGAGAAACAGCCTTTGCTGCGCCTGTTGTTGTAGGAACCATAGAAAGAGCCGCTGCCCTTGCCCTCCTCAAATCCTTGTGTGGAAAATCAAGAAGCCTCTGATCCCCGGTATAGGCGTGGGTGGTTGTCATAAGCCCCTTTTCTATACCAAAATTTTCCAGAAGAACCTTGCACACAGGGGCAAGGCAGTTTGTTGTACATGAGGCATTTGAAATAATATTATGCTTCTGAGGATCATATTCTGTATGGTTTACACCCATAACAATTGTGATATCAGGTTTTTCTGCCGGGGCAGAGATAATTACCTTGCTTGCGCCCGCCTCAAGGTGAACCGCTGCCTTTGATCTTTCTGTAAAGAGCCCTGTACTTTCGACAACATATTCGGCGCCAACGTCACCCCAAGGAATTTTAGCAGGGTCTTTTTCCGCATAAACCTTGATCTCTTTACCATTGACTATCAGGGACTTATCAGTGCATTTGATATCCGCATCAAGTCTTCCGGCAGTTGAGTCATATTTTAAGAGATGCGCCAGTGTTTTGGTGTCTGTAAGATCATTAATGGCTACAAATTCCACCCCCTTTTTGGCAAGAGCTGCCCTGAAGACCATCCTGCCAATCCGTCCAAAACCATTTATTCCAACCTTTATTGTCATTTTCTTCCTCCTGAAAATATGATTATTAAAAATTTAAAACCAGATATGGGCCTTTAAGACCCTGTTTGCCCCCTCCCTGCCAGTTAAAAGCCTGAAAAGATAACAGGATATGGGTAATCCCTATATTTGCTAACCTCTTGCACCCTGAACAGTGTTTTCTGTCAGATCAAGAGCCATGATAATGGCATCCTCTCGAGAATCACTGTAATAGCCAATCCTGCGGCCCACATCTTTAAACCCGAATTTTTTATATATGGAAAGCGCCGGGACATTTGTGGGCCTCACTTCAAGCCAGATTTTTTCTATTCCGCATGCAGCGCCTGTATCAATTACCATCATTAACAGGTGCCTCCCAAGGCCCTCTCTCCTTTTCTGCGGATGCACAGCAAAATTAAGAATGTGAATCTCTTTATCAAACATCCAGAAACAGATATATGCATAGACCCTCTGCCTAAGTATGAGCGCCCAAAGATTCGATATCTCCCTGTTTATCTCCTCCTCAAAAGATCTTTCACTCCATGGCACAGGGAAAGAGGCCCTTTCGATTTCTGTCACCTGTTCTGCATATGCCCTAAAATCAGGCCATTCCCTTTTCAGGATGTAATCCATGCCAATGCCTGCGGGTGAAGTCATTTAAGCAGATTTCCCGCCAGGGAAATACCCATTTTGGCTGCCTCCTGTGCCTTTTTTGCCAGGGAACTCAGGGTGCACCCATCCCTGTTCTGGGCAATGGCAAGTACCATCGGGAGGTTGACACCTGTTATTACCTCCACCATTTCATCCTTCAGAAATGACAGGCTTATATTTGAGGGCGTGCCCCCGAACATATCTGTTAAAATTATCACCCCTTCGCCGGTATTCAGGCTGTTTATTTTTTCAGCTATTGCATTATGTATCTCTTTTGAGTCTGATGTCTGGATTATTGAAATATAACCTGCACCCTGTACACTTCCGACTATAAACTCGGCAGCATTAAGAAATTCCTTTCCGAGGTCACAATGTGTAACAATTAATATTCCTATCATATCCTGTCCTGTTTGATCGTTTATTTATTGAAGAAGAGGGTTATCCGGCCAAAGACCTTCTGCCTTTTATGCCCCTGCCCTGTGCATTCATTATGCAGTCTATCAGAGTTCCTCATCATCATTTATTATGACTTTATATATCTCTTCCCTTGTTTTTGCCTCAAGTAACTGTTTTCGCAGTGATTGATTTTTTAATATCTTGGCTATCCTGGCCAGGGCCTTTAGATGTATATTTGCTGAATTTTCAGGCGCAACAAGGAGAAAAAACAGATAAACAGGCTGGCCATCCATGGAATCAAAATCAATCCCGGTCTCACTTTTTCCAAAGGAGATAATCGGTTCTTTGATCCCGGGAACCTTGCCATGGGGTATGGCAACCCCGTCTCCTATACCAGTGCTGCCCAGCCTTTCTCTTTCGAGAAGGATCCGGATCAGATCATCCTTTTTAATTGAATGATCGGACTCGACAATCAGATCTGCCAGTTCTTCAATAGCCAGATTCTTGTTCCGTGCCTTCATGGCAACAGTGATATTTTTTATATCTAAAAGGTCTGATAGTTTCATAATTATTTATCAAAGGTTATTCTATTTAACAGATATAACAGGAAAGGGCTGTTTTTTAAAAGTATGCCCTTTCCTTAAAGTGCCTGAACCTGATAGTTCATTCACTACATGTTATATTGCCGGTTCAATCAACCCAAGATTACCATCCTTTCTTTTGTAAATTACATTTATATCCCCGGAGCGCGGGTTTCTGAATACCAGAAAATCCTGCTGGGAAATAGAAAGCTGCATTGCTGCCTCCTCTGCGTCCATAGGCTTGGCAACCATCTTTTCCCGTATAATATCCGGTTCATCCGCTGCTGTTTCCCCTGCCTCATCTCCCTGTCCGGTTGCAAGTGTTCCTTCTGATTTAACCCGTCTGTTTCTAATCTTGTCCCTGTATCTTTTAACCTGGGTTTCTATTTTATCCATGACCTGATCTATGGCAGCATACATGTCTTCTGTCTCTTCTTCTGCCTTTATTACCGTGCCGTTAACATTTATGGTCACATCTGCCATTCTCCTGAATTTTTCTGCTGTCAGCACAATATGAGCGTCTACCGGAAAATCAAAATATTTACCGATCTTTGATAATTTTTCTTCTGCGTACTCTTTTAGACTTTCTGTTGAGTCGATGTGTCTGAACGTTACGGTGATGTCCATAGAATACCTCCTGTATTGGTTTTTTGTTAATGCTCCGGGAAAATATTTATCTTTAAAGCACCCTGTTCCCGATCAGTCTGAAATCAATATAATCACTAAAACAGTTCACGTCTCTTTCTTGATGGCAAAATTCCAAGGGTCTCCCTGTATTTTGCCACTGTCCTGCGGGCAACATCAATATTATAATTTTTAAGCATATCAGCGACCTCCTGGTCACTGTATGGATTGCTTTTATTTTCAGATTTAATAATGTTCCTTATGTGCTCCTTGACACTTTCAGAGGCAATAGAGTCACCTTCCATGCTGTTTATAGCGCTGTTAAAAAAGTATTTAAGTTCAAAGACCCCCTGGGGGGTGTGCACATATTTATTGGTTGTTACCCTGCTTATTGTAGACTCATGCATCTGAATATGTTCGGCCACATCCCTTAAAACAAGGGGCTTCAGATGGGTAACACCATGATCAAAAAATTTTCTCTGAAACTGTACTATGCTCTCAGTTACCTTATAGATGGTTCTCTGTCTCTGATGAATGCTTTTTATCAGCCACGCGGCTGATTTCATCTTTTCAAGGATATACTCCTTTGTCTTGTCATCGCCAACAGATGCACCGTTATCGTTGAGTATCTCCTTGTAATAACTGTTAATCTTAAGCTTTGGCAGCCCGTCTTCATTCAGTACAATCTCATAATCATCTCCAACCTTGAATACATAGATATCCGGGCTTATATATACAGTATCGTCCTCGCTGTAAAGCCTGCCGGGCTTTGGTTCAAGATTGGTGATTATTTCAACCGCCTTGAGCACCTCCGGCAAGCCTATAGAAAGTGCCCTGGCTATCTTGTCGTAGCGTTTGTTTTCCAGATTGTCCAAATGATCCATAATTATCTTTTCGACAATCGTTCCTGCAAGATTCTGAAACCTGGCCTGGATTAGCAGACACTCCTTGGTGTCTCTTGCGCATACCCCTACAGGATCAAAGTTTTGTATGGCATTAAGGGTATATGTTACCTCCTCTTCAGTACATCCGGTAGCCTCACAAAGCTCTTCAATGGATATCTGGAGATATCCATCCTCATCTGTATTGCCGATGATCTGGACGCCTATCTCCTTCTGTTTGTCATCCAGATGACTCAGCGAGAGCTGCCACATCAGGTGAGAGTTAAGGCTTGTCTTCTCCTGATTCATATTTTCAAAGGCAGGGGCCTCTTTTGCCTGATAGGGGGTATCTGCCCAGCCGGTATTGTATTCTGAGATATATGTCTCCCAGTCTACAGTATCGTTTGCTGCATTTTCATCTATTGTGACCTCTTTTGCCGGCTGTTCTTCAGGCGAAGAAATGGCCTCCTCAACGATTTCAATATTGTCGCCTTCAATATCGCCTGGTGACTGTTCATCAAGAAGAGGGTTTGTTTCCATTTCCTGTGTAATGGTTTCAAGCAGCTCAAGCCTTGAGAGCTGCAAAAGTTTAATAGCCTGCTGCAGCTGCGGGGTCATTATGAGCTGCTGGGAGAGGCTTAGAGATTGTTTAAGTTGAAGCGCCATTTGACCTTTTTTTTAATCCATTAGTATTGTTATTACATATTAAAGTCTTCACCCAGGTATACATCCCTTGCAACCTTGCTGTTCAGTATATCCCCGGGTGACCCGTATTCAACTATATTCCCCTGTTTGACCAGATAAGCGGCATCACATACATCAAGCGTCTCTCTTACATTGTGATCAGTAATAATAATCCCTATTCCCTTTTTCTTTAGCCGCCTGATAATCTGTTTTATATCATTAATAATCAAGGGATCAATCCCTGCAAAGGGTTCATCCAGCAACATAAACCTGGGCTCTGATACAAGCGCCCTTGAGATCTCAAGCCTTCTTCTCTCTCCGCCGGAAAGGGATGAGGCCTTCTGACCGGCCAGATGTTTTATGTCCAGCTCGTCAAGAAACCTGTTTACCCGCTCCCTGATTTCGGTTGAAGAATAATTGTTTCCTTCTACAACCGCAAGTATATTCTCATACACAGTCAGTTTTCTGAAAACAGATGGTTCCTGCGGCAGATAGCTTATCCCCTTCCTTGCCCTCATATACATGGGATCATCTGTTATATCATTGCCGTCGAGCAGGATATTTCCTTCATCCGGCCTTATGCGGCCAATCATCATGTAAAAGGTGGTTGTCTTTCCTGCGCCATTCGGGCCCAGAAGACCTACGATGCTGCCCCTTTCTATGCTGATATTAATTCTATCAACTACCCTTTTACCCTTATATATCTTGGCAACATCCCTTGCCTCTAGTTTTTCAACCGGTATAGACAATCCTGTTACCTTTCATCCTTTCCGGTCGAAGATAATGTTGCCTTATCCTCTTTTGTTCCTTCGGCAATGATGCTTTTTTCCTTAAGATCAAGTATCAGCCTTACTGGTGCACGCCCCTCTCGGCCTTTGCCATCTGTGAAATAAGGATTACCCGTAAGAAGTATCTTTTCGGATTCTATGATATATTCCGCCTTTTCCGCTGTCGCATAACTTCCATCTGAATGTTTTATTACTATTGATTCTGTGGCAATAATCTTTTCTATGTCACTGGAATTTACAGAGCTACCCTTGCCGCTGTTTTTGAAATAGACATCAAGTTTCTGACAGGACATGGTAATATCATCACTCTCAACCTCAACATCCCCGCTAAAGGTGCCTATAAATCTATTCATGTCCATTTTCCAGGAGATGGAATCTATTTTTATCTTTCCATCCCTGGAATTAAAGATGTCCAGGTTTTTTTTTGTTTCTGAATAGATACTGCCTGACAGCAGCATAAGGAGGCATATGAATATAATGCAAAAGTTGTTTACAGGCTTCATAGATTGATGGCCCCTGTATCAAAGACCGAATTCACATCTTTGAGTATTTCCAGCGTTTTCTTTTCCATATCCATATATAAACCCTTGCCGGTTATCCTGAAAAAGGGCCCCTCTACGGTAACAGCCTCATCGGATTTAACACAGTTTTCATCCTGTTGAATCGTTATGTTCTCAGTGTAAATGAGATACCCCTCTGCTGTTTTACCCTTAAGCCCGCCATAGAGGCGAATCTCATTTTTTGCCCTGTCAATCTCCCCGCCCTTTCCTTCGAGTTCAAAAACAGGGGCATCTTTTATCTGGTATTTCAGACTGAACCCCTTGAAACGGCCAATTTCACTATCCTTGTTCCCCTCACCCTCATCAGCCATGAGTGTCAGTTTAGCCCCTTTATCGGGATCGCTCTCCGTAATAATAAAATTTTTTGAACTGATATCTGCCTTTGGAACTGTCTCCTCCGGTATCCCTTTATCTGATTCTCCTTTATCGGTTTTTACAAGAAAAAACCCGATTACAGACAACAGAAGAACAACCCCTATTAATGGCAGCGATTTTTTTGAGAGCATCGCCATAATGCAATAATTATACCAGATACATTTTTACTATGTAAAGCCTAATTTGGTTTTTTCATTATTTGCCTTGAATTCCGGCCACTTCCCCTTTGCCTTGAGGATGATCTCGCATACCTCCCTTACAGCGCCAAATCCTCCCCGGGCCTTGGTTACATAGAGGGCTGCATCACGGGTTTCAATGGCAGCATCTGCCACAGCAACCGGAAGGCCCGCACACCTTAACATGGGGATATCAGGGAGATCATCCCCCACGCAGCAGACCTGATCCATTTTAAGACCCTTTTCAGCCATTATCCTCCTGCATACTGACTCCTTCTCTTTGATGCCCTGATAGACCATAGTGATCCCAAGGTCAGCGGCCCTCAATCTCACTGCCACAGACTCCCTGCCGGTTATAATGGCCACATCAACACCAGCATGAAGCAATAACCTTATGCCGTGTCCATCCTTCACATTAAAATACTTTATCTCCTGTCCCAGATCATTCATCACTATGCGACCGTCTGTCATTACGCCATCAACATCAAGTACAATTAGCGCTATCTCCTTTGCCCTCTCTTCTAACATTATCTATTTCTCCTTTTGGTCAGTTAACAAGGGTGTGGATATCCTTGAGAAGTATAAGAAGAGGTTTTACCTCTTCAAGAGGCAAGGAGTTGGGGCCGTCACAAAGTGCATTGTCAGGGTCAGGGTGCACCTCCATAAATATCCCGTTAGCGCCGGCTGCCACTGCTGCGCGGGCGAGATATGCAGCATATTTTCTCTCTCCGCCAGAACATGTGCCATCACCTCCTGGCAGTTGAACGCTGTGTGTGGCGTCAAAGACGACAGGGAATCCGAAGTTTTTCATGATGGGTATAGCCCTGAAATCCACCACGAGATTATTGTACCCGAAGAATGTTCCTCTTTCAGTAAGCATGATATTTTTATTGCCGGTTGAGAGCACCTTTTTTGCGGCCTGTTCAAAATCAACAGGCGATACAAACTGCCCCTTCTTGATGTTGACCGTCTTTCCTGTTTTTCCTGCCATTACAAGGAGGTCTGTCTGCCTGCTTAAAAAGGCCGGTATCTGGAGCACATCAAGTACCTCTGCTGCTTTCTCCACCTCATCAAGACCATGGATATCTGAAAGCACCGGAAGCCCTGTATTTTCTTTAACCTTCATGATGATCTCAAGACCCTTTTCCAAACCTGGCCCCCTGTATGAGGTAACCGATGTCCTGTTTGCCTTGTCATAGGAGGTCTTGAATATGATCGGGATATCAAGCTTTTCGGATGTCTCCCTTAAAAATGAGGCCACCCTCATGGTAATCTCTTCCGATTCTATGACACATGGGCCGGCAATGATAAAAAAAGGCCTTTTGTCCTCTATCCTCATATCACCGACATATATTGTGTTACCCATAATCAGCTCCATGATATATAAACAGGCAATCCCCGATGATACGCATAAAAGTGGTAATCAGCCGGGAAAGGTTTAATGCTTATAAAAAGGGTAGGTAAATGTCAAGCAAACAACAAGCCCCATATCCCTCTGTCCAGCCCTAAATTTACCTTCATAATTCATTAAGAAAATTTATTATTGATTTTGAATGGAGCTCTTTTTCAGTATAAACTTTTGCTTGTCTTATCCATGATTTGGAACTATCATTGCTTCCCTCTGCCTCAATGGGGCAGATTTTTTTGTGTCATAACAACATGATCCAGGAGGTGTTAAAAGGTGGCCAGCAAAAAGACAACCAGAACAATAGAAGAGATTAATAAGAAGATCAGATCAGGAAAGGCAGTAGTTGTCAGGGCTGATGAGATGACAGAGATTGTTAAACAGAAGGGCGCCAGCGCTGCCGCAGCAGAAATAGATGTTGTCACAACAGGAACCTTTTCGCCAATGTGTTCATCCGGTGCATTTATTAACTTCGGGCATACAAAACCGGCCATAAGGGCCTCAAAGGTTTGGTTCAACAATGTCCCGGCCTATGGAGGCATTGCAGCGGTTGATGCCTATATCGGTGCAACCGAGGTAGCAGAGGATGACCCACTTAACGGTGTATATCCCGGCCAGTTCAAGTATGGCGGAGGGCATGTAATTCATGACCTTATTGCCGGTAAAAAGGTAACACTCAGGGCAATATCATATGGCACAGACTGTTACCCTAGAAAGGAATATGAAAAAAAGATCACCCTTTCCGACCTGCCCTACGCAACCATGCTTAACCCCAGGAATGCATATCAGAACTATAACTGTGCAGTAAACCTGGGCTCCAAGACCATCTATACATACATGGGGGTGCTTAAACCCAAGGCAGGCAACGCAAACTATGCAACCGCAGGCTGTGTAAGCCCGCTCTTGAATGACCCCTATTATCTTACAATGGGCATGGGCACAAGGATCTTTCTAGGGGGTGCCCAGGGTTATATCATTGGCCCCGGCACACAGCATAATCCCAACGCAGAGAGGGCAAAAAATGGGACTCCTCTATCAGGAGCAGGCACCCTCATGGTAATGGGTGATATGAAGCAGATGGACCCGAAGTGGGTCGCTGGCGTAAGTATGCTGGGTTATGGATGCAGTATAAATATTGGTCTGGGGGTACCCATACCCATACTCAATGAAGATATGGCAAGGTTTACAGGTGTGGCTGATGAGGATATTTATACCCGCATTGTAGATTATGGCAATGACTACCCGAATGGTGAGTCAAAGACCCTTGCCAGGGTAAACTATGCACAGCTAAAAAGCGGCATGATAAAATTCAATGGCAGGGATATCCCGACAGTCCCCCTATCATCCTATGTGAGGGCTGTAGAGGTGGCTGAGATATTGAAAACATGGATAAAAAAGGGGGAATTCCTTCTCACTGAACCACAGGTGATGCTGCCCACGGTTAAAAAACCCTGATACCGCCGCCTATCTGGTTCAGAATCAAAGGCTTGCATAAGGTGTATGCCTTTGAATTTACCTGCAGGCAGGCCTCCTGTTTATTAAAGGCATGTTAACAGGGCAAGGTGCAGCCCCGGCAGGGGCTTATTACTTGACATAGCATCTTTACCTACCTATAATCCGTAACCGTTTTAAAACTATTATGTTTTACCAATATACCCGGATCGATCAGTTCATCACTTTTCGATCCGGTTTTTCATTGAATAAAGGTGTTCAGGAGAAAAATTGAGCCCGAGCGGTCATGATAACAAAAAACAGCTGGATTACATGGAGAGGGACAAGATCATACTTGTCGGCAACCCCAATGTTGGAAAAAGTGTAATCTTTGGTCTTTTAACCGGCAAATATGTAACCGTCTCAAACTACCCCGGGACAACCGTTGAGGTATCAAGGGCATTCTCCCGGTTCGGTGGCAAAAAAAAATATCTGGTTATTGACACCCCGGGCACCAACAGCCTAATTCCCCAGTCAGAAGACGAAAGGGTTACGCGTGACATACTCTTAAACGAAAATGCGGAAATTGTTGTCCAGGTGGCCGATTCAAAAAATCTGCGCAGGGGCCTTTCCATAAGCATACAGCTTTCTGAAATGGAGATACCCTTTGTGCTGGACATCAATATGATTGATGAGGCAAGGAGCAGGGGTATCTATATAGATGCAAAAAAACTCGGTCAGCTCCTTGGAACCGAGGTTGTACCCACTGTTGCCACCCGAAGGGAGGGGATACAGGGGATTATAAAGGCCATCTCAGGCCCTGTTAAACCGAAGGTAACCGTTGATTACGGTGACAAACTTGAATCGGGGATAAGGCAGATACAGGGGCTTTCAGCAGATAAGATTTCAAGGCTGGTTGCCATTATGCTGCTTGAGGGTGAGCATGGCATAGATGAATGGTTTCTGGCCAGGTATGAGAAAGAGGCGTTTGACAGGGTCGTTGACATAAGATCATCCATTCAGTCCATGAGCCCCGCCCCTTTAAGCTACCTTATAAACAAGCGCAGGATGGCAAAGGTGGATGAAATAATAAAGGAGGTTCAGACAAAGGATGAACGGGCCGTGGATCACAACATTGCTCAGACCTTTGGCAGGCTTTCCATGCACCCTGTATGGGGTATCCCTGTCCTGCTTGCAGTATTATATATTACATACAAGATAGTGGGTGAATTCGGCGCAGGCACCTGTGTGGATTTTATGGAGAGCATAGTTTTTGGTGAATATGTAAACCCATTCTTAACAAGGGTTGTTAATTCTGTAACTGGTAATGCACTCATACGGGAATTCCTGATCGGCGAATATGGCATCTTTACCATGGCCCTAACCTACGCCGTTGCAATAGTGCTTCCCATTGTGGGTTTCTTCTTTCTGGTCTTTGGTCTTATGGAAGACTCAGGATATATGCCGAGGCTTGCAATAATGGTTAACAGGGTGTTCAGGCTAATCGGCCTTAACGGCACCGCTGTGCTCCCAATGATACTGGGGTTGGGGTGCGCAACCATGGCAACCCTTACAGCAAGGATACTCCCAAGCAAAAAGGAAAGGATAATTGTCACGCTGCTCCTGGCTCTTGCAGTCCCCTGCTCTGCACAGCTTGGCGTGATCTTTGGCGGGACATCAACCATATCACCCTGGGCCACATTTATATGGGTCATTGTCATTATCGCTGTTATCTTTGTGGTAGGCTATTTCTCATCCATTGTTATACCCGGAAAGAAATCAGATTTCATACTTGAAACACCGCCTATACGGATACCAAAGATATCCAATATAATAGTAAAGACCTTTGCTCGTATCGAGTGGTATCTTAAAGAGGCAGTGCCCCTGTTCATGCTCGGGACAATCATACTCTTTACCCTTGATAAACTTGGCGCCCTGACCCTGATACAGAATTTGGCTGCCCCTGTTGTGGTAAATCTTTTGGGGCTTCCAAAGGAGATTGCGGGCGCCTTTATAATGGGTTTTTTAAGAAGGGATTATGCGGCTGTGCTCATTGTTAAGGAGGGGAACCTTGACGCTATCCAGATGCTCGTGGCCCTTGTCACCGTAACCCTTTTTGTCCCCTGCATAGCCAATATGTTTATAATGATCAAGGAACGCGGCATCAGGACAGCCTCCATAATAGTCTCCTTTATATTTGTCTTTGCCTTTTTATTCGGAGGGCTTTTTAATTTGATTCTTCGCGCCTTAAAGGTAAGCCTATGAAATGCCCCCTGTGCGGATATGAGTTTGACCCTGATAAAAATGAATGCACTGGCTGTGCAATAAATAAAAAATGCAGGAGCATCTGCTGCCCGCACTGCGGATACAGCACAGTTGAAAGATCCGGCATGATTGACTGGATAAAGAGAGTTATTAAAGGAGATAAGGATGTTGCTGACAAAAGAAGAGATAGATGAGATTATCGAATCAATATGGTGCGGGAAGGAGATAGGTTCTGTTAAGAGGTCTGATCTTCTGAAAATAGAAATCCCGAAGGTAACAGGGGAGATTATTGACCAGCTCATAGATGATGATTTCATATTCGAGGTCAGAGATGAGATAAATCTTACCCAGAAGGGTGAGGAGATTGCAAAAAAACTCATAAGGGCTCACAGGCTTGCTGAAAGGCTCTTTACAGATGTCATGGAAATAGAGGATGCACCCATGGAAGAGACTGCATGCAGTCTTGAACACTGCCTGAGCCATGAGGCGCTAGACGCCATATGCACCCTTCTCGGCCACCCGCGTGAATGCCCGCATGGCAGGCATATACCTCCGGGCGCCTGCTGTAAAAGGGCGGAACAGTTTATACAGCCCGTAATCATGCCTCTTAACAGATTAAAGTCAGGCGAAACAGGAAGGATCGTGTATGTCTCAACAAAACACCATTCACGCCTTGACAGACTCTCAGACCTTGGCATAACCCCGGGCGAAGAGGTAAAGGTTCATCAGACCTACCCCGCATTTGTACTCAAGGTGGGGGAGACAGACCTTGCCATTGACCCTGAGGTGCTGGATGATGTTTATGTCAGGAAGAATAACATGAAACAGGGCATACAATAAACAAGCAACATGACAGGGTTTTTACCTGATCTATCGGTAATTAGGCGGTCAAAGAAAGAATGGATAGAGCAATAATTATTAATTCGCTGAGGTTTTCCTGAGCCGATTATCTTACTATTTCAAAAAGGAGCATATATGGAAAGGATCCCGTTTACAAAAGAAGGTCTTGAGAAGATCAAGGAAGAGCTTGCACATATAAAAAAGGTTGAGCGTCCGGAGAATATCCGCGCCATTGAAGAGGCCAGAAAACATGGGGACCTGAGTGAAAATGCAGAATATCATGCTGCCAAGGAAAAACAGTCCTTTCTTGAAGGAAAGATCAATGAACTGGAGTCGGTCATAGGTCAGGCAGAGGTAATAGACTTTGAAAACCTGCCAAAAGACAGGGTTGTTTTTGGCCGCACTGTAATCCTATATAATATGGAAACAGAAGAAGAGGTGCAGTACCAGATCCTGGGACCATATGAATCTGACCCGGATAATGGCAAGATCTCAGTAAAGTCTCCCATCGGCATGGCCCTTATCGGGAGCGAGGTGGGCGATGAGATAAAGGTAAAAACCCCTGGCGGACTCCAGGAGTATGAGGTTCTGGAGATTTTATGAAGTCATACAGAAAAGAGCTGTGGTTTCATGTCCCCACACGACGGGCATTTATCAATATTACTCCCGATATTGAGTTATGCCTGAAGGAGAGCGGGGTAAGAGAAGGTCTTTTACTATGTAATGCAATGCACATAACCGCATCGGTCTTTATAAACGATGATGAGCCTGGCCTGCATCACGATTATGAAAAGTGGCTTGAACAGCTTGCACCTCATGAGCCTGTTAATATGTACCGGCACAATGTGGGCGAGGACAATGCGGATGCCCACATGAAAAGGCAGATCATGGGCAGGGAGGTGGTTGTTGCCATAACCGATGGCAGTCTGGATTTCGGCCCCTGGGAGCAGATCTTCTACGGCGAGTTTGACGGCAGGAGAAAAAAGAGGGTGCTGGTAAAGATCATCGGCGAATGAGCTGAATCTCTATTAACTTATGGCTGATCGTTTTCCTGATCAAAAACCAAAGGCACCTATGTCATCAATAGAATCGGGTGGACGCTCCTCAATCCGCTGATGCCGCTCATACTGGTAATTTACTGGATAGGCCTCCACATCTGAGGGCAGGGTGCCTGCATTGCCGCGCGCCTGAGACCCTGCTGACAGATGAAAATCCTGTGCATTAAGATCAATAAAACCCGGTGTGTTTCCCTCTGTGTTTCCCAGATCCGCTACAGTTGCCCCCTGAACAAGACCCGCTTCATGGGTAAGTCTCCATCCAGCCGGCAGCCAGTTATGCTCCAGTTCGGTCTGGCCATTACCGCTTGTAATGGAAAGGTATCTGCCACCAGCAGAGGTGTATATTATATTGTTCAATACAAGGGCGGTTACATCCACTGTGCTCAGGCGCATGAGAGTGGTGTTGCCACTCCGGGTGGATACAACGGTATTGTGGTAAAAATAGAGCGTGCCCCTGCGGTACATATCCGTGTCACCGCCATCACCGCCATAATGGAGGATCTGGCTGTTACCTGCCCCGTCAGGTTCTATAAGCACATTGCCATATACAAAGGTTTCGTCATAGGCAGGATCATCCGCTATGTGGTTGTAATCGGTCTCAACAAGATCAAGCTGGCGGTTGCCTGCCTCTATCCAGTTATACCTGATAACAGTGCCGCTGGAACGATCCTTTAGGTTATTCCCCAGGCACCCTGCCCTGAGCGGGCCATAGTGATTGTATTCAAACACAATGCCAAGGCTCTCTGTATAGGAGTTGTGTTCATAAATGCTCCCCTCTATACCATTATCAAAGATATAATTGCCGCTGATCCTGACACGTGAAGAGGCAGAACTTGAAAACAGGCCGTTTGCGGCATCATGAATCAGGCAGTCATGGATGGTGATGTCAGAGCCCTCTTCAATGTGGATGGCAGCAGCATTTGAGCTGTATTCCTGTCTGTTTCCTGCGTCATCTGTAAACTGGTAACCCGGCCGTGCGCCCCTGATATCAAGCCCCTGGATATAGATATATGAGGGGCCATCAGGGTTATCCGGGATGCTTGATCCGCCGATCTTGATTACGCTTCTCACCTCGTTCCAGTAATCCAGTTCAGTGCGGGTAACAGCACCATCACCGGTTATCACAGGTCTTTGCCCTGCTTCCTGGATTCCAAGCACAACTACCGGTTCCTGGGAGGTCGCTGCCACATTTATTACCCACTTGGCCCGATAGGGAGCGCTGCGATAATATATACGCACAAGGGTGGAGGGCTCAAGGGATTCCCACGGGATATCGCCCGGTTCAGCATATTGTTTACCCGGCCCAACATCATAGACATGGCTGAAGGTTGACGGGTCCCATCTATATAGAGGGGCAGCGCTATCTCCTGCATCATCGTCATCATTAGGAGCAGGGTCAGGGTTAATGACTGCATCCGGGGTTGGGCTGCCTTTTTTCGGCTCTGAGCCGCTGTTGCATGAGTTGAACAGTATTAATCCTATGATACAAATAAGTGAGAGAAGCCTGGATACAGCCCTAACCATGATATATGATCCCAATTTTTTCCATCTCTTTTGCTCCATGCAGCAGATCTCCTTTCCAGTTTTCTATACACATTACTGTGCAAATGTATTATTTTTCTACACCCCTGAGTGCAGTTCAAAATCTTTAAGGCAGCGGATATATTGTTAATTCAATATATTACAGCTATACTGATTTTATTAAGTATTCATTCTCAGGTTATGCAAATTTCGTGCAGGAGAGGGGAGAGAGGAACTAATTAAAAAAACCCGTGAGAAAGGGATATCATCCTCATGCCTTATATAAATACATTTTATTTCATATCGGGATGGTATAACAGGGATGAAGAGGCAAAGAAGAAATTTATAAAAGACCTAAGGGCAAGGCTTTTATAAAATAGATAGGTGTCGATTCATGGTAATAGAAACCCTGAGAAAGCTGACCTTCTTGAATCTTTGACCTGTTAATTGCTTTTGTGTAGCTTAAACCGGCTGTTTACTCGGACGCACTGCTCTTTGGGGCTGAAAAACGTCTATCTTTTTCACCGGCCCTGCGGCGGATAATATTTCCTGTCCCGGTTCTGGTTTTAGGCTTTTCTTTTTCTTCTTTTTCCCTGTTGGAATTTTCAATCATTTTTTTTAACTGTTCTTCTAATGAACTTCTTTTGCTTTCTTCCACTGTTATACCTTTTAATTATCTAGATTTCTATTTTAACGGCATTTATCCGTGGCACACGCAGGATTTTTCGTTACAACTATGTGTGATATTCTTATCGGCACATATAGTGATATATTTAAAGAAAAATTCAAATCCTCTTTTGAAACAAGGCCAGACTATAAAGGCCTTCCTTCGATGGATAGCCCGGGATGATGCCGGATTTAAGAATCTTTACCCTGTTAAATACAGAAAGGCAAGATGAAAATAACTGTTATATAAGCCATATCTGCCAGCCTAAATTTTGAATCTGCAACCTTTAATCCTGGATTATGCGTGATCCTTTTGCTCCTGCAAGGTGTATGGAAAAGCATCCAATTTTTACCGGTGCTGAAGGATGATGTCTTAAAATATTCTTAAATATCAGCATGTTGATTTGTCACGCCTTGTTGGCATATTAAATGCTTTGTATTATAATAGCCAATTTAAAAGCTGAAGATTTATTCCTCCCTTAGGGCGAGGAGGAAATGTATCACTGTTATCTATAAAACAGGAGGAGAGCAACATGGAAACAAAGAGATTATGGATTTTTAAAAAGATATCATATTTGGTAGGCATTTTAAGCCTTGTTTTCGTCCTGAACGGTTGCGGAGGGGGAGGGGGTGGCGGAGAGGTATCAGGCTCAAGCGCCTCTGTTTCATCCGATGGCGGGCAACTTTTTATAGGGTTTACAGATGCTGCCGGTGATTTTGTAAGGTACGCCGTTGATGTGACCTCCATTAAACTTCACAGAACAGATGGTACAGTGGTTAATGCAATACCCACCAATGGAACAACCACGATAGATTTTACCCAGCTCACCAACATGACCGAGTTTCTTACTGCAACAACCATTGGCGCAGGCATCTATGACAGGGTCGTGCTGACCCTTGATTTTACAAATGCAGATATCCAGGTATATGACAGTGATGGAAGCACCATAGTGCAGGTTCCGACCACTGACATCTCTCTGATTGATGAAAGTGGAGAGACCATTGCATCAAAAACCATTGATGTTACAGTAGAGCTTGACACATATCTCCACATTCTAAACGGAAGGTCTTCGCACCTGGCCCTTGACTTCAATCTCAACTCAAATAATGTTGTGGATCTGGATGCGCTTACACTGATGGTAACTCCGATAATAACTGCCGATCTGACTCCAGACACTACAAAGATTCAGCGCGTACGGGGTGCGCTGCAGGGCGTTGATGAGGACAACAAAACATTTGATATAACCGTTCATCCCTTTGCGCATGACATTACCGGAGATGATGCCTACGGCACTGTGACCGTTTTGGTAAATGGCAATACAGTCTATAACATTAATGGCACAAATTACTCTGGAGCTGCCGGCCTCAAAGAGCTTGCAGGTTTCAATGCGGATGTGCCGGTTGTGGCACATGGCACCTTTAACGATATGTTCAAGTTTACAGCAACAGAGGTTCTTGCTGGCATAAGCGTGAAGGGTTCCCTTGACTCTGCAAAGGGAACAGTAATAGGCCGAACTGCCGATACCCTTACAATCAAAGGGGCCACTATGTGCAGAGACAGGTCAATGGGCGGAAATTTTTTTAAAAATACAATTTCAGTCAACATTGGGAGTGCCACAAAGGTCAGTAAGCAGTTTTCATTAGCTAATTATGAAATAAACGATATCTCGGTAGGGCAGGCAGTTGAGGTCTTCGGGACTTACTCTCACAGTACCGGGGTTATGGATGCCTCGAACGGATATATCCGTATGCTGCTCACAACTATTAGCGGAAAATTGAACTACCCTCCCGCAGGTGATGAATATAGAGACAATCCTTCGTGGCTTTCATTATCACTATACTCGATTGAGACCATGGGCCTGGGCTGGATGGGCCATAATACTGCAAGGTGGGGTTATACAGGCTTTTGGCATAATAGCTCCCTGTTCGATTTTACTGGCACAGGTATCGATTCAGAACATGACGCTTCAATCACAGATTATACTGTATCGCCTGCGGCAAACCTTAATGTATCCTCTCTGACTGTTAATGGGATGCCGGTCAAGATGAAGGGATTCATGAAACCCTTTGGTACAGCGCCAGCGGATTTTGAGGCCCGGACCATTATTGATCTCAGGGATACAAAGGCATTCCTGAATGTGGGGCTGGGTTTTAAGGGGCAGACTATTGATAATCTCTTTACAGAACCCCCTGCAGCAACAGCGCCTCTTATCCTGAATGGGGATGCCATAAGTTCTGTCGGTTTCTTCCATAGTGTAATCAGGGGAGGCAGTGTAATAGATTTTGTTAAAGACCATCCCGGGGAGGATATAACGATCAAGGCTGACACAGATCAAGACACTTTTTTTATAATTACTGTATATGGCTATGGGGGCTCCAGAACTATCCATACTTCATGGTCCGAATTCATAACTGCGCTCAGCAGGGCCTGTGCGGATGGCGCCATGATAAGGCACCTTCATGGTCAGGGCACATTTAATGATAACACCCTGACCTTCTCAGCCTATCGACTGTCAGCTGCCCTGATCAAGGCAACTGATACGGACTAATAAAATAGAATGGGATGGGGCATTTAAATTACGCTCTATCCCATTCTAAATATCCAAATCCTACGGCGATTTCCTTTTTTTACTTATGTGATGGTGATAAGGTCATAAAAGGGGATATCCTGATCATGAGCGCTTTATAGCATTAATAAACCGGTTGAGTTATATGATTATTTTATATTGACATAAAGCCCAAATGCTCCATATAATTTATAATAATTAAGGCAATTTTATTTGCCCTTTTCACTCCTTAAAATGTTCTTTTCAAATTGAAAAGATGCCTGGATGCAGTTTCATCGCCGCAATACGGCAGGAGGTCACTGAATGCATTGTTCATTCAAATACTTAAGGGGTTTATTTGGGATAATCTTTTTTCTTGGCCTGCCTGACCCTCTTATGCCACTAAAGGATGGAGCTATCATGTCGGAGGAGACGAACACGGATATCAAAATTTTTATTGATGATTCCGCAATCAGCCCTGGATTGCCAGGAGAAGAATCCCTTAGGGATATAGCCACTAAGCTCATTAAAGAGCATTTTGCCCATGATCTTTCCATGAGCTATAGCATACGTCTGGACATCAGTCTGCTTGACAGGAGCAAAAGCCAATATGAGGTCAAGGCCATGTTCCTGTATAGAGAATCCTACACGGCTGTGCCGCATCGTATCGTTTTTTATATTTCAGGGAAAACACAACACCTGCTCTCTGTTGAATAAGGGGGCATAAATAATAAGGAGGTAATGCTATGAGTACAAAGATTAAAATTATTGTTTTTCTTTCGTTACTAATGGCCCTTTTAATGCCGGGTGTTTTGACATCCCCTTCAGATGTATACGCTGATGATATTAGGCCAGCCCATAAAAGCATGCCCGGAGCCGCCAAGGTTCTGGATACAGTCGTGCCGAGCGAACTCAGGGCAATCCAGCTTGTCCCCGGCAGAGTGGCCCTGCAGCAGGATGAGCAGCAGAAACTAGATACAAAAACACGGCAGCTGATCAATCAGAATTTCGGCGCTGATATTGGCCGTAGTCTTTCTGTACAGCCTCGCGTTACTATTCTGGAGCGGGAAGGGGCCAAACTGCGCGCCGAGGCGCTTGTGGTCTTTTTGGCCAAAGACACCTATTCCGCCAAGATATCCAAACTTGAATATGAAATTGAGGGTGATAATACCATTTTAAAAAATCGCATCGAGAATTTCACTCCGAGCGTTCAAACCATTCGACCCTCTGTATCTGTAAGCCCTGCAGTAGATAAACTGAAAAAGGATATGCTGGTGGACCTGAAGGCCTCCCTGCCGCAGGGGGTAGGGCCCAAATCTCTTGCCAATACACCCTGCCCGGAGTTTCCAAGCGCGGTGAATAACACCAATGCGGTGAATGCAATATTCGGGCAGGCATTTGGCGGGCTAAATACCGTATTGATCGGCGCTGCCAGCACCAAACCGGCAATCATGGATATCCTTCAGAACAGCACTCGTCTTTTGGCCTGGAACAATATCGGACATGGCAACCCCTCTTCCATAATCCAATGGAACCATGAGCCAATATGGAATACTGACTTCAATTCCACTACAACATTCAGCGGTGTTTATAATTCAGTTATTCTGCTCAATTCCTGCAATGTGTGCGCCAGCCCATACAGCCTTAAGAATGCAATAAAACAGCATAATCCGCGCACCTACATAGGAGGCTCCATAAGCTTGCCAGTAGGCAGTTCCGAACTTGTAGATGTGGATTTCTGGAGAAAGACCCTTCTTGAGGGTAAAACCATGGGCACGGCCCTTAATGAAGCAGCAGCAGCACATGGTTTGTCAGGCGCATTCTGCCTGGACGGGTATAACGGAACCTTCGCCACGGTTGAGGCTGCCAAGTTTACCGAGGACTGCATCCCCTTTAATCCCAACATAGTCCAGGCCCAGAAGGTAGGCTCAAACTGGAAGGTGGTAGCTGGTTCCATGTGGATGCTTGATTTCGGCGCAAACCAGGCAAACGCCCAGAAGGCAGTAGAGATAATCAAGTATTACAATATGGACAAGCAGTGCTTTGTGGGCAGGCCAGATGCCCCCATGATGTATTTCACGAGCGGAGGCAAGTCACCCCAGGGCGCATTCACCGGAGAGGATGCTATTTCATTCAATCCTGCCAATATCACAGCCAGCAAGATAGGTGGAACCTGGAAGGTTGTTGACGGGTCTCATTCCATTCTTGATTTTGGCTCCAAGGAGGCCGAGGCGCGTATAGCAGTGGATATAATCAGATTTTATGGCTTTAATAAGATCTGTTTTGTGGGCAGGCCCAATGCCCCAATGACATATTTTAGAAAGTAAACATGGCGGCAGCAAGGCGAATAGCCATTCCTCTCTTTTTCTATCTTATGATGCTTCTCTTCATGCAGTTAACTGCATGGGGGGAAGCACCCCGGAATCTATATGTGATAGAACGCGACACACTGCAGACCCGCAATTTTATTCCTGTAATTAACCATGAGATATATCTGGTAAACCGCGGAAAGGCCCCATTGGAGTTTTCCCTTGTTTCGCCCATTCCCAAAGGAAAATATATTAAGGGAGAGTTTTACCCTGCTTTTCTGGAAGATTCTCTGCTTATGGACCCGCTGTTTTCTCCTGAGGAATTCTCGACAAAAATGACCAGATATCTTGCGATACCTGAAACCGATATAAATGGCGATAAAACATCCTTTGTATGGAAAAAGGTAAATCTGCCAGCGGGCGAGGCCCTGATAGCCCAATATGACAATTATTTTAATGAACCCTCTGTTTTTTGGACAAGGGAAGGTCTGGAGGTAGTCGGGCTAGTTGTACACACCACCTATTCCATTGAGCAACAGGGGACAGGGTATAGCTATCTTTTCAAATATGAGATCCAGAATACAAATACGGTTCCGGTGGAGGAATTTCTTTTTGAGACCTTTGTGCCTGTAATAATCCATGTTGACCAACAAGATACAACCCTTATTTCCCTGACCGAATTGGCGGGTTCACCAGAGGTAACACCCAGCAAGGTCACCAAGGCTGATGGATACGGGCGTGCCTCAACAGGTGTTTCTGCCGATATCTGGGCTCCCAAGCTGGCCCCGGGTGAAAAAAGGGTGTTTTTTATCAGACTTAGCGGTTTTCCACCGCAATATGCAGCCGATACTGTCTGGCCGGTTCTAATTTTACGCGGACGCCTGACTGTGACTCCTATCTGGCCACAGGCAATTGTTGACGGGGTTCCCGCTGGCAATATAGAGAGGTTTTATTATGTCTCCTATAATCTTGTAATGCGCGACAGCAAGATGATCTCCATAAAGGGCCATGAGATGAAGGTAGTGCCATCAAAATAACGGATATTAAAATCACAAAACATCTAAAGAGAAAAACAGCAGGTTCAGATATTATTTTTTGGCAGACAAACAGGGTGAAATGGCTCTGTTCACTGGCCTGACGATACAACAAGGTCAATAATGGTGATTGAACCGCCCCTGCCCACAGTGAACTCGCCACCCACCGGGCTTATAACCTTCAAGGCCTTCTTATCTTTATATACATGGATAATTGCCCGGCCCAATGGCTTTGCCCCTCCGGGCTGGTTTACCGGGTCATGAACAGGGATATCAATAATATATTTACCTGCGCCGTTAAGGCCATCATTGTCCAGGGCTCTCGGGGTTAAATCCTTGCCATCCATTGTAGTAACACTGAAAACAAATCCCCTGCCTTTAGCAGCGTTAATCAACTCACCGTCAACAGTAACAGAGCCGCCCACCCTCGCAGGCAACACAGGGCCTGCTGCATATACGCAACTGCAGCATAAAAGCGCTATAAAAACTTTATATTTTCTTTTCATATTAGATTTAAACCTCCTGCAAATGCCTACCGCACCCATAGGCATGATTCTCTGCTTTTTATCCAGTAACCAAGTCCAGGCTCCATATAGACAAGATCACTGAATTCAGGATGGAGCGGGTCATAGAGATACCACTTGCCATTTTTATATGCCCAGACCGATTCCACCTTATCTGCAATGGAAGATATCGCATCGGAAACAGCCATTACCTCAAATGATTTGTATCCGGTAAGGTTCCATCCCTTATTAAGCGATATGGCGCCCTGATTAACCTCCCCTGACACCCTTATTCTCAAGGGCCTTTCAACTGATTTTATCCAGTAACCGTAACTATCCTTTATATTTAAAAAGTCACTTTCCGGGAACATCCCTGCAATATGTATCTGCCAGGCATTGTAAAAATATCCCCATATGGTATTAATGCTGTTATAGGCATCCCCCAGCACCATTGGCACAACAGGGTTTTCCGGTCTCACTGGCACTGAAATAAGGTTCCACCCCTTTTTTAGAAAGAGGGTGAATTTCCGGTCACCCGGGGTAAAGATAACTGTGTCAGCGCCTGAGAACTGGCTTTTTCTGTTTAATGCTGAAAGCAGATAGTTCTTTCTGTCCCCTCCGGAAATCCCTATTACCGGGGAGGTAGCTCTGTTGCCTTCACCGTAATTGAACGCTATCCTTCCATCCCTGTAAAGGATAAGCTCCACATTGATATCGCTTTCCGTATGGTAGCTTTTTGCGCTCCACCTGAAACAGACCGAATCAGCAGAGGGCATGTGTATATAGATATCATGCTCAGGATGCCCTGCAGGGTCTATTTCCAGGTCATCCCACAAGGGTGCAATCATAACCCTTCCCGCAAGCGCCTCCTCAGATTTAAGGTATGATGCGTTTCCGTTCGTAAAGTCAATAAACCCGTTGGACGATATGAAAAGCTCTCCATACTCCTGCCCGAAAAATGGAAAGGCAAACGGAAGGGTGTATGACCATGACTGATCATCACCATGCCAGTTTTGCCGTACTCCTCCATTTATGAACCTGTTAACAGAGAGGGCTTCATCATACTGATTTATTACTGTATCAACAGGTATGGCTTTACTTATCCCTTGAGGCGTTGATACATAAAGCCCGCCGCTAATCTCACCCCATGGCGCCTGGCAGACAATGCTTCTGTTTTCCCATGATATGATATTCAAAGAGGGGTAGCCGTCGATTCTTGCAGCTCCGCTGGTTTGTCTTTCGCCAAAGCCATAACCTGATATTGTTATGGCCTCTCCCTCCTTCACCCGATAAGGTGAAACAGAGAATATGCAGGGGCCCAAAGCGCCTGACATAAGGGCTGAATATGCATTTATCCGGCCTGAGGTTATATTTTTGCCTTTGAGAGACCCTATTACATCAACCGAATTCATTATCCTTGACTTTACCTCAAGAGGGCTGATCCCGGGGGATGCAGAAATAATCATGGCGGCAAGGCCTGATACATGAGGAACAGCCATTGATGTGCCGCTCAGGTACCCGTATCTATTGCCCGGTTTTGTGCTGTAGATATCCCTGCCTGGTGCGGACACATGAACCCAGTTGCCATAATTGGAAAAGAGCGCCCGGTTGTCATGCATCTCTGTGGCGCCCACAGCAATAACTGCAGGATTATCCGAGGCGGCAGGGTATATCCTGCTGCCCGTGTTATCATTCCCGGCAGAGGCACATATAATTGCGCCCCTGGAAGTGGCGATATCTATTGCATCCCGGATAAGGGTTGACTCAACATAGTCACCCCAGCTTATATTGATCACTGCTGCGCCATTATAGGCGGCATAGATAATCGCCTGCGCTGCGTCCACGCTTTCAAGAATACCCTCGCCTGACTCGTCCATATATGCTGCCCTTACAGCCATAATCCTGCTGTTGTATGCAACCCCGGCAATACCTATTCCATTATTTGCAACTGCACTAATAATACCGGCAACATGTGTGCCGTGGCCATGCCTGTCCAAGGGATCATTGTCAGGGCCATTATAGTCCTCCTCCGGGTTGCCGGAAGCCCTGTCAACAAAGTCCCAGCCAATAACATCATCAATATACCCGTTATCATCATCATCCATATTATTGCCGGGGATCTCATCAGGGTTGCGCCATATATTTTCTGAAAGGTCTTCATGGGTATAATCCACTCCCGTATCAATCACCGCTATCACAACATTTCTGCCGCCTGTAGAAAAATCCCATGCCTCGGGCGCATCTATATCTGCGTCATTAACGCCTGAATCCCCGCTGTTGTAGAGACCCCACTGCATATTAAAATGGGGATCATCAGGCAGGGCCTTTATGGGTATAATATAATTGGGCTCTGCCTGGTATAGCATCCTTTTTGATTTAAAATAT
>CAYWRH010000050.1:0-25853 GCA_964460435.1 uncultured Desulfatiglans sp. | reverse complement strand
CAGCCAACCTTTACTGCACCTGATGTGACCCAGGCCGGCGCAACACTTACATTCAGGCTTACTGTAAAGGACCCGCAGGGGTTACAGAGCACAGATGATGTTAATATTAATGTAACATACGTCAATGCTGCTCCTGTGGCTAATGCAGGGCCTGACCAGAATATTGAGGAAGGTGACGAAGTTATCCTTAATGGTTTAAACTCTATTGATCCTGATGGCACAATCGCCTCTTATAAGTGGACTCAAACCAGCGGCACACCGGTTACCTTAAGCAATTCTGCATCTGCTCAGCCTACCTTCATGGCCCCATATGTTAACCCCGAAGGTGAAACGCTGACATTTAATCTTACAGTAACAGATTCACAGGGGCTTACCAGCACAGATTCATGTATTATTAATATAGTATGGGTAAATGATCCACCAATAGCCGATGCGGGTGACGATCAGAATATCAACGAAGGTCAGATGGCTACCCTTTACGGTACAGGTTCCATAGACCCTGATGGCGCTATAGCATCTTATCAGTGGAAACAGACAAGCGGAACCATAGTTACCCTGAACAGCTCAACAGCGGCACAACCGACCTTTATGGCACCATATGTTGGCCCTGAAGGCACAGCCCTGACATTTGAATTGACCGTAACCGATTCAGAAGGATTAAAGAGCTCGGATTCAGTTATCATCAATGTATTATGGGTAAATGATCCACCTGTGGCCAATGCAGGAGACGATCAGAATGTCGTCTCCGGTAAGACAGTAATTCTTAACGGTTCAGGCTCTGTTGATCATGACGGGTATATAGTATCCTATATGTGGAGCCAGTTAAGTGGCACCCCTGTGACACTTAAAAACCCGGCAACAGTAAAACCGACCTTTACACCAAGGATAACTACACAGAGCGAGACACTTGTATTCCAGCTTGTTGTAACGGATAATGGTGGCCTGAAATCCTCAAGTGAATGTACTGTAAAGGTAACCAAATCAACCCGTACCATTAAAAGCATGTGGAATCTAGTCACTCTGGGGAAATCCACACAAAGCACAACAGTCAACAGCACACTCTCGCCCATAATGGACAATATCATCAGCATATGGTCTTATGACAATGGCGCATGGAAGGTGTATGATCCATCAAAACCGGAGACCAGCAGTATGCTCAATGAACTTTCACCGGGCAAGGCTGTATGGATGAATATGCGCCAGGATGCCGAATTGGAGATCTCCGGTGATGTGACTGCTGACCCGGTTAGCCTGACACCAGGATGGAACCTTGTAGGGTATAATTCACCAGTATCAAGGAATGTATCTGATGCCCTTTCTACCATATCAAGGAATGTAAAGAGCGTGTGGGCATATGAAGATGGCAAATGGAAGGTTTTTGACCCTCAAAATCCAGGGCTCAGCGATCTTAATGTAATGGAGCCTGGATTTGGCTACTGGGTCAAGGTAGACAAACAATGTTCATGGACATACTGATGTAATCACTGATAATTCTCTCCTTCTAGACATACAGCGGGGGCTTTAAATGCCCCCGCATTTATTTTTAGCAATCAATAAAATTCAATGAATCTTGCACTAATAGAGGTATCCAGTAATATTAAAGGCCAATTTTTCCAGAAAGGTTAATAAGTTAAGAGCTGTTGTAACCATAATTTACTTGACACATAATACTATCCCAAATATATTTCATTTATTTAAATTAACATGAATAATTCAGGAGGTTTTGAGGTATGAATAAAAAAGAGCAATTTCTGTCCGTATTAAATAATGAGCAGCCCATGAAATGGATGGGTTATGGTTTTGAAGCATTTCCTCAGATTATGTTTCACTGTGTTATAGATCCTATTTCTGTCTGGGATATTCTACAGTTTTCCGGCGAAGCGGCTATTGACAACTGGGGCGGCACACTTCGGTTTCTGCCCGGTGACCCCGGAATTATTCCCATTGTCAATAAAAACAACCAGGTAATCAAAGACATTACAAAATGGAAGGATTATGTCAAATTTCCCAAGATCCCGAAACTGAACTGGGATGATGCCAAAAGAACAATCGATGGAATTGACAGGGACACTACACTAATAATGGTTCCGACCTTCCGGGGACTGTTTGAACGCACTCACTGCCTGATGGTATTTGAAGACGCACTGATGAATATGTATGGTGAGCCTGAATCCATGTATGAATTTTTTGAAGCTTATACGGACTGGAAACTTGAGGTAGTAAAACAGCTAATTGACAACCTTGAGCCGGATGTTATTCACTCCCATGATGACTGGGGCTCAAAGGATAACCTGTTTTTTTCACCAGATACATTTCGTGAATTGCTCAAACCTCATTACGCTCGTCTATACAGCTATATAAAAAGCCGCGGTGTTCTTGTGCAGCATCACTCTGATACCTACTGCATGGGACTCGAAAAAGATATGGTAGATATAGGCATTGATATGTGGCAGGGAGCTATGTCCACAAATGATATACAGAAAGTAAAGAAAAACACTAACAATAAATTGCTCATAATGGGCGGTATCAGGCAGCATGTAATCGACCAGGCTGATGCTACAGAAGAATTAATCCGCTCAGAAGTCCGCTGGACTATAGATGAGTTTGCCCCGGGTGGTTCATTCCTCCCCTGTATCCCGAGCCTAGAGACTATTAACAAACATGTAACACCCATCGTTATAGACGAATGTAACCGTTACGGCGCTGAATGGCTTAAAAAACAGCAGGGCTAATGCAGTATTATTGGATGCGCCCCTTTTTTCTACTGGAAAAAAGGGGCGCATTTTTTTATCTTCTGTAATTCCCTCCATACTTTTTCTGGTCACCTCATATTTTTGTTAGGGCACCTCTCTCAGGTATATATTGTTCAAATATTTTTTAAGGCAACAAAAAAGTCTTTTTAGGCAGGGCTCTTTATGGTAGAGGTAACAATTAACTTTATGATCCCATTTTGACTGGAAAATCAGACAATGCAAAATATACTTTTATTATCAAAAAATCCGGATGTATACCGGCAGCTTATGCCCTGTTTCGGGCCAGAAATACAGATCAGCAAGGCTGAAAATGATACCCAGGCTATCTCAATGCTCCAGACCAGGCGTTATGAGTATCTTTTTATGGATATCTCTCTGTTCAGCATCTCTGAAAAGAACGGCATCAGCTACAAGAGCTACTTACAGTCATTCATGAGTCTGTACCCTGCCCTTGACATTATTATTATCACTTCAGTTGAAAGAATAAGAGAGGCTGTAAACGCTGTTAAGGAGGGTGCAAGCGATTATATACTGTTTCCGATCAAACCCGATGAAGTCAATTCTGTCTTAAAGAATATCAAGGATTCCCTTGTTGCCAGATCAGAACCTGACTTTTTAAAAGATAGCCTGAAAGATACAGATATCCAGCAGACCATGAGGACTGCAAATATCAAAATGAAGGCGGTCTATGAAAAACTCAAGTCTGTATCCCCGACAAACAGCACTGTGCTTATTACAGGCGAGACCGGGACAGGAAAAGGCGTTATTGCAAGGCTGATACACCGTCACAGCAGCAGAAAGGATGCCCAGTTTATCTCTGTCCACTGTGGAGCAATACCTGACACACTGCTAGAAAGCGAACTCTTCGGCCATGAAAGGGGGGCATTCACAAGCGCAATAAAGCGTAAACTGGGTAAATTTGAGATTGCCGATAAGGGAACAATATTTCTTGACGAGATTGGCACAATAACCCCTGCTGCACAGATCAAACTGTTACAGGTTTTGCAGGACGGCATATTCCAGCGTGTTGGAGGGGAGGTTACAATCCATACAGATGCAAGAATCATTGCCGCCACAAATATGGACTTAAAAAAGATGTGCGAGGATGGCGAGTTCAGAAAGGATCTATATTACAGGCTTAATGTATTTCCCATAGAGGTACCCCTTTTAAGAGAACGGTCTGAAGATATACCACATCTTGCAATGATGTTTCTTGACAAGATGAATAAGCATAACACAAAGGCTATTAAGGGCTTTTCACCCGAGGTTATTGAGGCCTTTATGCACTATCCCTGGCCAGGAAATATCAGGGAGCTTGAAAACCTTATAGAGAGGGCATATATACTGGAAACCGGCTCAATCCTGCAGCCTGAAAATTTTCCGGCGGAAATATTTGAGTATGGCCACCCTGATGTCGATAATACAAGGAAACGTACCGGAAACCTTGCAAATATCCGGAAAAAGGGTATTGAGGAGATAGAAAAAAATTATCTTATGGATCTTCTTAACGAGACCATGGGGCGAATAAAGCAGGCATCAGAAATAGCAGGAATAACAACAAGACAGATGCATAAACTGCTTACAAAATACAACATACACAAGGAAGATTATAAAGGCAGGAAATAAAAGGTAAAAGGTGAATATCTTCTGAATAGCGCCCTTTATTACCCGGCGAAAAAGGTAAATGGTTTTGGCATAAATTCTGCATTAATATCCCTGAAAAAAATCATATCAGGGTGCATTTTTTTCTTGATTCATAATGGATTTTACAATATTTGATGCCTTTTTTAGTAGAACACTATATCTCTCATGCATTGATGGGGAGGAGATTTCATGAAAAATAAGCCTACAAAGGTTGATTCTTCAAAACAGAAGAAAAAAATCATGCCTGTTATTAATAAACCTGAAAAAAAAATAAGGACAAAGGAAAGAACCGACCATTTCAGGGCGCGGTTTCATGCCCATCTTCTCGCAAAAAAGCGGGAGCTTGAAAAGGTAATTGATACACTGATAAAGGAAAACAACGAGGATTTCAGCAAGATATCCTTTGATGGAATGATAGATGAGCTTGACCGCACAGACAGGGAGATGGCAGCCCAGAATTATTACAGGTTTCTGGACCGGAAAAAATTTGAGCTGAAGAGGATTGAATCCCTGATTGACAGATTAAAGCATGATCAGGACTTTGGAATATGCGAAGAATGTGAAAGACCGATCCCTGAGGCACGACTCATGATTGTCCCGGAGGCTGTCCTTTGTGTTGCATGCCAGGAGGAGCTTGAAAAGATAGAATCAAGGGCAAATCTTGCTGCCAACTCCGGTAAAGGGCTTCAATACAGGGATGAATATGAACCAGATGATGATACTGAGAGTATTGATGATGCTGGTCTTGTTACAAAAGCCAGTTCAGAATCAATGTCGCTAATGGATATGGAAGAGATTGACCTGCTGGATATACCTGAGGCCCCCGAAGAGGAGAATGAACCAACCCCCTAAAATAGGGGTGTTATCAGATATAATTTTGTGAGTAATTGTTTTTCAAAGGCGGCCAGGGCGTCTCAGTGATCTGTGTGCCCATCCCTTTGCGTTTCCGGTTCCGACCATTTTTTGTTACTTAACATTCCAAAGGGGCTCAGAGCCGGGGCTAACCAAAGCAGATTCCACAAATTGAAGCCAACAGATTCAAGGCCTCCCAGCGCCCATATGGCCCATATTACTGAGGCAAAAAACAGGAGGTACGGGATAAGCATAAGCTTCCAATAGGATGTTGACGGATGTCTCCATGGGGCAAAGTAAAAGATAGCGTTAATAGCAGCTGCTATTAATACAATCCCAATCAAACTGTGCAATAACCTCTTTTGATAAATAAAGAGGATAGACAATATTACAACCCAGATAAAACCCCCTATCCATCCGGCAATCCAGCCTATTCTTTCGCCTAATCTATCTTTCATTTTTTCCCCTTGTAATATATGAAGTTATATCTTTAATAGCCTTTACAGCGGGTTAGGCAATAGCGGATTATAATGCAGGCAAAAAGGTAAAAACAGATGAATGATTTACCTTTTTACCTGCCCTACCTTTCTATTAACGGCCTATGACATACCGTTCCGGGTCAACCTCTTCCCTCAGTATCCTCAGCTCTTCTAAAGTGGGCGGCGCGGTTTCTATTATTCTATCCGCCTTTAGGAGTTCGAACCCGCAGTTTTTCTGCACATCCTCTACAGAATATCCGGGGTTTATGGATATTATACGCATCCTCTTTGATACGGGCTCAAAATCCATAACCGCCATATTGGTAATTATCCTGTATGGGCCGCATCCCTTTGGAAGCCCGGCCTTTTCCCTTGCGTCACCACCGGTCAGGTAGCCTGGTGTAGTTATGAAATCACATTTTTCCACAAAGCGCCTGCTGTCCTGCGGGGTTACCACCATGGTTCTCCAGCATAAGGAGGCAAAGTCGTTTGCCCCGCCGCTCCCCGGAAGCCTTACCTTGGGCCGGTCATGATCAAAACCGATCTGGGTTGAATTCAAATTTCCGTACATGTCTATCTGTGCGCCGCCAAGAAAGGTGTAATCCACTGTTCCCCTTGCGCAGGTTTCCATAATCTGTACCATACCGCTCGCCATGATCCCCTTATAAAATGTCCTTGAATCTCCAACAGAGATTGGCATTTCTGGCAGCAGTGGAGCTACGCCTCCTGCCTCAAAAACAATTAACAGATTGGGCGCGTGGGTCTTCTGGGCAAGCATGGTGGCTGCGCATGGCACACCTGTTCCAACACCTACAGAAGCGCCATCTTCCAGTTCACGCGATGCAACACATACCATAAGTTCCATTACATTATAGTCAGGCATATTCTTTCCTCCTATCTTTCCCGGGCCATTATTAATAGTTCTTTTTGCCTGAGTTTCATCATCTTTTCCAAACCGCCGTTAATGTTTATGTAATCAGAGTGTGATTTGCAGTTATATATATTTTTATCCAGAAATTTTTTAAATGTATCCGGCTCCTTTTCTACCTTCATCCATTCTCTGAGATGCTCTTCATCCGAAAAATACTCATATGGCATATTGCCTGGATAGCTGCCGTATGGCACTTCACAGACCGCATCTACGAGATAATATGGTATTGCCGTTTGATTGGGCTCTCTGCGTATTTCATCGCTGTGGATAATGCGCTCGGTGGTAATAATCAGTCTTTTCGCAGCTATTGCAACATCAAGGTCTGCGACAGTTATTCCCCTGATCTGAGAGTTGCCATAGATATCACATGCATGAACGTGGATGGCTGCCACATCGGGGTAGAGCGCCGGAACGGCCAAATAGGGTTCATTGGTAAAGGGGCATGTGATTATCTTGCCTGCGCTGTATTTACATGTTTCCGTGCCAAGCGTTGTTCTTATGGGAAGGAAAGAGACTCCCATCCCTGCGGCCCTGAACCGGGCAGCAAGTCCATAATTAGACCATTCGGTTACCTCCACTTCACCGCTCTGCAGGTAATTTCGCGCATTGGGCGAGAGACCTCTGGCCTCAAGGCCAACCACATAGGATGCATCAAGCCTGTTAAATACCTTACCGGCTGCTAAAATCTCAAAATCATGTGTTGCAGTGTGGCCGGCAAACCCCATGTTTTTTCGTCCCTGCCTCAGTATCTCGTGACATACTGCCGTGGGAATCCTGTTTGCGCCGAACCCGCCAATGGCCAGGTATTCCCCATCATGGACGAATTTTTCCACAGCCTCTTTTACTGTCATTACCTTGCTTTTCATCTCCCTTGATTTTTTCCTGAAAAATAGCCGGGCATTATCCGGATCAGGGTCTGTGAAAAGCTTCCCAATACCATTTTCAAAAGCTCCCATTTATCAATGACTCCTTTCCTTGTTTAATGAACAAATATAAATTTTATCCGTTAAAAACCGGGGTCTTCATTTGACAATAGAACTTTATCAATCCACAAGAAGCTGACAACTATTCATAAAGCAAAAAATTCGGATACCACGGTAACGACGTGGAGTGACGAAAAAATACTATCAGTAAAAATCTTGACTCAATATTCCCCGTATACAGCAGGGGTTCTTTAACAAGATTTAAAATTCAATATCTTCAATAAAACGATAAGACTCACAAGAAAACAAAACATTATTTACGAAAAAATAATTTGTTAGGTTTAAGATTAATTGTTTGAAAATGCAAGAGAAAAAAAGCTGAAAGCTCAAGGTTGAAAGTTAAAAGCGGAAATGAAGTGCATGGCCAGAAATCGGGTGGCAGCGTGAAATAGAGTCTACTAAAGCAATATAAAATGAATCGATCCAATAAATACAATTAGAGAGCTCTGGCCGGGCGTGGCCGCAAAAGAACAATTATCTGTTTTGGAGGTATCGGCCTATAGGTTCAAGGCCATCACTGTTCTGATCTTTATTCACCCTGTTTTTCTTACCCTTTTTTACCTGATTCTGTGAGGGATGAGATTCATCAGCAGGTGAAGGGCTTTCAGGCGGTTTTTCAGGAAAGATCCTTATGCTGATCCTCCTGTTCTTTGGATCAAGGGTATCCTCCTTTATAAGCGGATCAGTATCTGCATAACCGGCTACACGGATAAACTTATCCGATGAAATGCCACTGTTTTCCAGCTCCTTTCTTGCTGCTGAGGCGCGTTCTGTGGAAAGTTCCCAGTTGCTGTACTGGGTGCCCGAATATTTTGATGAATCGGTATGCCCTTCTATTGCAATCTTGCCCTTTATATCCTTTATACTTTCGGCAATTACACTTAATGCCTTTTTCCCTTCAGGAGACATCTCTTTACTGCCGCTATTGAACATTAACATGCCCCCCTTTTTATCTATTATCTCTATCCTTGATGCCCCATCATCAACATCTACGAGTATCTGCTCCTTCATGTTTGACAGGCGTGACTCTATCTCCTTTTTAAGCCTTTCATTCATTCTGCTGGCCATATCTTCAGCACTGCTACCTTTCCCGTCAGCCCTGCCTGTCTGTGAAGCCTCTGCCTGATCTGTTCCGGTCTCTTCCGGTTTACCGCCTGATTCCCCTGAATCAATTATCTCAAACTGGTTTTCAGAATTCTTGCCATCCATCATAAAAGACTGCCCGCCCTTCTCAAAGAGGCTGAATTCCTTGAAATACTGGGAGACCCTTGCCTTTTTCTCATCAGAAACCATACTTATCAACCACAGCAGTAGAAAAAATGCCATCATGGCAGTTACAAAATCAGCATAGGCAACCTTCCAGCTTCCCCCGTGTGCAGCGCCGTGCCCCCCTTTTTTGACCCTCTTAATGATTATCGGCGGTTGTGTTCCTGTGCCACTCATCCCTATTTATGTTCCTTTGTCTTGTTTTTTTTAATGGCCTCTTCAACCTCTGTAAAGAGCGGCCTCTCCTCCACCGGGATGGCTCTCCGGGCTGTCTCAATGGTAATCTGGGGCGCCACGCCAAGCTGAAACGAGATAAGCGCCGATTTAACTACATTGAATAGAATTTCTCTTTCCCTGGCTTTGTGTTCAAGGTTTGTTCCAATAGGTCCCACAAATCCGTAGCAGGCAAGGACACCAAGAAATGTTCCAACCAGTGCCGCCCCGATATGCTTGCCCAGGACATCAGGCGGTTCATTAATGAACTGCATGGTCAACACAACCCCCAGTACGCAGGCAACTATACCCAGGCCCGGGAGCCCGTCCGCCATTTTTGATACGCCCTGGGCAGACATCATCTTGTTATGGCTTAATGCCTCTATGTCTGTATCCAGAAGGTTTTCCAGGTCATGGGCAGGCATACTTGAGGTTATCATTACCCTGATATTGTCACAGAGAAAGTCAATTAGTGTTTTATTGCCGAGGATCTTCGGATAAGGCTTAAAGATAGCGCTGGCTGTTGGATTATCCACATCAGCTTCAAGAGAGAGCAGGCCATCCTTTCTTACCTTCCAGAAGATCTGGTTCAGGAGTGTCAGCAGTTCCAGGAAATCTTCTTTTGTGATCTCCTTCTGGGTAAATATACCTGTCAGATTTGAAATGATGCCCTTTAAGACAGATTTTGGTGAAGATATAACCAGTGCGCCTGCGGCTGCCCCCAAAATAATTACAAACTCGGCTGGCTGCCAGAGCACGGACAGATTTCCATGCTCCATCAGATAGCCGCCAACTACAGAAGCAAGGACAATGGCTATGCCTATTATTATAAACACAATGTTACTCCTTGATGATTACCTTCATAACAGGATCTTGAATCCGCTTATTTAAGTTTTACAGATCATCTCCCTCTGTCTGCTTATGATATAGGAGCTAAGGGTGTTCCTTACCTCATCGCCCATTTCCAGAAATTCAATGCCAGTCTCCCACTGGGACTCTCCTGCCTCAATGCTCCTTGCCACCCTGCCGTAAAGAATCACCCAGTAGCTGGTATTGGCTGTAAGAAGGATCTTTATCTCAACAAACTCTCCGGGCTTAAAGTGCTCGTCACAAATGACCCTGATCCCGGATGAACTTATGGAAACCATCTTTACATTGATATTGGCTAATCCATAACTAATAAGGTTCATATGATTCATCAGCAGTTCCAGTCTCTGATTTATCTCATTAAGCTTGCGCATCAGCACAGGGTTAATTGAGTTGTCATCAGTCTCATCAGGAGATGTTGGATAACCGATGCTCGGCTGAAGCCCGGGTATTGTTTTGCCCTTTAATCTTGCATAATTTTCATCAACCCTCCTGACAGATGTTGGCAATAAATCTTCCACCCTGAAATATTCACGTCTTTCATCGTTTATGGTTTGAATTTTATCTGGCTGATATTGCATATAAATTACCTGTTTCAATCATGAGACATCTTTTTTATGAGCCCTTCACTTACTCCAATTCATTGTTCTTAAACAAATCTTTTTGCCTGTTAAAAATCTCTATTAAAGATGATTCCAGCAATTTCTGTGCCAAACAAATAAAAGCCCTGTTAAAGTATTTGAAATATCAGATAAAAAGAAAATATTTTATTAGGCTGATGATTTACGCGCGGCTTCAATCGTTTTAATCTCTGCTCCGCTCTTTGCCAATACCATCATCCTGAATATTCCGGCTCAAGGCTACGTGGGCGACAGTTTCAAGATCACATGGGGTAATTCTGGTGGCGTAAACCCCGCGATAACTGTTACTCCTGCCCATTTGCTTTATATCTTGCCCGATATGACCGCAATATGCATTGGAACCGGGTCTGCCACGGTAAATGCCGACTTTAACGGCACCAGGCTCCAAAAAAATATGGATATCTTTGCCACCAATAGACGGGGTTCTTCTGATTATCCAAGGATCATAAGCAACTATTTTATCTACAAGGCCCCTGATAACCGTTTCAGGGGAGTTCCTCATGAGGTGGGGGAGACCGTCTATATAACCGTTGAAGGGACAGCCCCTTTCAGAATTAATATTTCACTTTTGCAGGCTTCATGTTGCCGGCATATTCTCAATAAGCATGTTAATCCATTCGGGTTTAGGGTTATCCTGTGAACCTATCAGCTTTTCAATAACCCTTATGGCCACTCTTTATCAGGCCTGAACTGCAATTTTATTCCAGCGAAAATTTACCGGTATCTTCATCAACAGCCACAGGATAGTTGCCGTCAAAGCATGCAAGACATAAATCCTCTCTTGGTATGTGTGTCGCCTTTACAAGGTTATCTATACTCAGATAGCCCAGACTATCAAGCCCGATAAATTCTCTTATCTCATCAACAGATTTCTGTGCGGCAATAAGCTCGCCCTTTGTTGAAAAGTCTATCCCGTAGTGGCATGGGAACCTGTGGGGAGGGCATGAGACAAGCATATGTATCTCCTTTGCACCGATATTACGAAGTGTCGCTATCCTGGTCTTTGAGGTTGTCCCCCTTATGATTGAATCCTCAATAATCAAAACACGTTTATCTTTGAACAGCTCTTTCACAGGATTGAGCTTCACCTTCACACCAAAGTCACGCATTGACTGTGACGGCTGGATAAATGTCCTGCCAATATAGTGGTTTCTTATAACACCCATCTCAAGCGGTATGGTAGATGCCTGTGCAAAGCCAATAGCCGCATAGTTGCCTGAATCAGGGAAAGGCATAACAAGATCAGCATCCACATGAAATTCCTCAGCCAGAAGCTGCCCCTGTTTTTTACGGAACATATATACATTCTGGCCAAAAACAGAGCTGTCAGGCCGTGCAAAATAGATGAGTTCAAAGATACAATGTGCCCTTCTTTGAGGGGTAATGGCCTTTATGCTTCTTAAGCCCTCCTGGTTGATAATGATTATTTCTCCAGGTTCAACATCCCTTATATATTCTGCCTGTACCAGATCAAGGGCGCATGTCTCTGACGCAACAACATATCCTCCATTCAGCCGTGCAAGGCACAGGGGCCTGAAGCCATTGGGGTCGCGCACTGCAATAAGCGTGTCCTCTGTCATAAGCACCAGGGAGTATGCCCCTTTTATCCTGCTCATTGTATCAAGCAAAGCCTTTTCAAGCCCCTTTTTTATGGATCTCGCAACAAGGTGAAGCACCACCTCGCTGTCCATGCTGGTCTGGAATATAGAGCCGCCATCTTCCAGTTCTTTACGGATAGTAAATGCATTTACAAGGTTTCCATTGTGGGCCATTGCAATGCACTTTCCGCCATGTTTTATTCTGAAGGGTTGCGCATTGGCCAATAATGAAGAGCCTGTTGTAGAATACCTTACATGACCCAGGGCAATGTTGCCCTTAAGGCCGGATAGTATCTCGTCATTAAAGATATCAGGCACAAGGCCCATTGATTTGTGTTCAACTATGTTATGGCCATCAGATACCACTATTCCCGCGCTCTCCTGCCCCCTGTGCTGCTGGGCATAAAGCCCGAAATAGGTCAGTTTTGCCGCATCTTCATGGTGATATATGGCAAATACCCCGCATTCATCTTTCGGCCTGTCAGGCTTCTCTTTTATCCGATTATAATAACTCCTCATTTTATGCTCTTATTAAATATTATGATATTCCTGAATGGTCTTTACATCGATTCTGCCTTCAACCATCTTTTTAATTGCAAGGGCGGTAGCGTTTGCCCCTGCTATTGTTGTAGTATAAGGTATCCCCAGAACAAGGGCGCTCCTTCTTATTGGGAAAGACTCTGATATAGCCTTTTTGTTGTTCGTGGTATTGATAACAAGGCTGATCTCACCATTCTTGATCATATCCACAATATGGGGCCTGCCTTCACTTACCTTGTTGACATCCTTTACAGGTATGCCGTTCTCTCTCAGATAGGCTGCTGTGCCCCTTGTTGCAACAATATTAAAACCGGTTTGACTCAGAATGGCTACAGACCTCAATAGATCCTTTTTGTCCGAATCCTTTACACTTGCAAATACGGTCCCGGAAAGAGGGAGCTTCTGTCCTGCTGCAAGCTGTGACTTGGCATAGGCCATTTCAAATGAGGTATCTATGCCCATCACCTCACCTGTTGATTTCATCTCAGGGCCCAGGATTGTGTCCACACCCAAAAACCTTGTAAAGGGGAATACCGACTCCTTGCACGAGACATGAACAGGTATGATCTCTTCAGTGAAATCCAGCTCCTTAAGGGAACAGCCCATTATCACCTTTGTTGCAAGCCTTGCAAGAGAGACTCCTGTGGCCTTGCTTACAAATGGGACAGTTCTTGAGGCGCGCGGATTTACCTCAAGCATATATATAACGCCATCCTTTACAGCATACTGGATATTCATAAGCCCGATAACATTCAGCTCCCTTGCAATCGCCTTTGTATATGACCTGATCTGATCAATTATCTCAGGACTGAGCGAGATGGAAGGGAGCACACAGGCGCTGTCACCGGAGTGTACGCCAGCCTCCTCAATATGTTCCATTATGCCGCCTATCACTGTATCAACGCCGTCTGATATGGCATCCACATCTATCTCTGTGGTGTGATCAAGGAACTTGTCTATGAGTACAGGCTTTCCGGGTGAGACCTTTACGGCTGTCTCCATGTAATACTGGAGATCACTTCTGTCATAAACGATTTTCATGGCCCTGCCGCCAAGAACAAATGATGGCCTCACAATAACCGGGTAACCTATCTCAGAAGCTATCTTTATTGCCTGATCCCTGTTGGTGGCAATGCCGTTCTGCGGCTGTCGGATATTCAACTTGTTCAGGAGTATCTGGAACCTTTCCCTGTCCTCTGCCCTGTCTATGCTGTCCGGACTGGTGCCGAGGATTTTTACGCCGGCATTGGCAAGGGGCACTGCAATATTCAAGGGTGTCTGCCCGCCAAACTGGACAATAACACCCTCTGGCCTTTCCTGGTCAATGATGTTCAAGACATCCTCTTTTGTAAGGGGCTCAAAGTAGAGTTTGTCAGATGTATCATAGTCTGTGCTTACTGTTTCAGGGTTACTGTTCACCATTATGCTCTCTATGCCCATTTCTCTAAGCGCAAATGATGCCTGAACACAGCAGTAGTCAAACTCAATGCCCTGCCCTATCCTGTTGGGGCCGCCGCCCAGTATTATCACCTTTCGCTTTTCTGTCTTTCTTATCTCGTTTTCCTGCTCAAAGGTGGAGTAGTAATAGGGAGTATATGCCTCAAACTCTGCGGCGCATGTATCCACAAGCTTATATACAGGTTCTATATTTTTAAGTTTTCTTATCTCCCTTATCTCATCTTCTGTTCTGTTGAAGATTATAGCGAGCTGCATATCAGAGAACCCGTACTCCTTTACCTCTTTCAAAAAATCAGGAGTAAAATCCATGATATCGATATTGCTATCTGCCATACCCCTTAGTTTCATTTCCATCTCATAAATCTGTTTTATGTTGAACAGAAACCATGGGTCAATTGCAGTGAGCTCATTTATCCTCTCGATTGAAAGACCTTTCCTGAATGCCTCGCGTATAAAAAATAGCCTTCTGGAATTCGGATTGATGAGCCCCTCTTCTATCTCATGCAGGTCATAATCAACCTCTGGCCCGGGTATATCAGAACCAAGACCAGAACGGCCTGTCTCAAGTGATCTGATTGCCTTTTGCAGGGCCTCCTTGAATGTCCTTCCTATGGCCATTGTCTCGCCGACCGATTTCATGGAGGTGGTAAGCCGGTCAAGAGCCCCGGGGAATTTTTCAAATGTAAACCTGGGTATCTTTACTACACAGTAATCAATGGTTGGCTCAAAGGCTGCGCGGGTTTCACGCGTGATATCATTGGCAAGTTCATCCAGTGTATAACCCACAGCAAGCTTTGCAGCAATCTTTGCAATAGGAAAGCCTGTTGCCTTTGAGGCGAGGGCTGAACTTCTGGAAACCCTGGGGTTCATCTCAATAACAACCATCTCCCCTGTTTTGGGGTGTATTGCAAACTGTATATTTGAACCGCCTGTCTGTACACCTATTTCCCTGATAATATCTATGGCAGCATCTCGCATCATCTGATACTCGCGGTCTGTAAGTGTCTGCGCAGGCGCAACAGTAATGCTGTCGCCCGTATGAACACCCATGGGGTCAAAGTTTTCTATGGAGCATATAATAACAACGTTGTCCATAAAATCCCTCATGACCTCAAGCTCATACTCCTTCCAGCCGATAAGGGACTCCTCAATGATAATCTCGGATATCATGCTCGCCTCAAGACCGCTGCCTGCTATGCTCTCCATCTCTTCACGGTTGTAGGCGACACCGCTACCTATCCCGCCAAGGGTGAAGCTTGCCCTTATTATAAGCGGGTATCCTATCCTTTCGGCCACCTCCCTTGCCTGATCCATGTTCCTGACAATTCCGTTCTTAGGCACCCTCAGATTTATCTTGTGCATTGCATCCCTGAACTTTTCACGGTCCTCAGCCTTCTCTATAACAGGTATGGAGGCCCCTATAAGCTCAATACCGAGCCTCTCAAGTATGCCTGTTTCAGCAACTTTTACGGCTGTGTTAAGCCCTGTCTGACCGCCAAGGGTAGGGAGGATCGCCTGTGGCCTTTCCCTCTCCAGTATCTTTATGACTATCTCTGGGGTAATAGGCTCAATATATGTGCGGTGCGCTGTCTCAGGGTCTGTCATGATGGTTGCAGGGTTGCTGTTTATAAGCACAACCTCATAACCCTCTTCCTTTAGCGCCTTGCATGCCTGTGTGCCGCTGTAGTCAAATTCGCAGGCCTGACCTATAACAATAGGGCCTGAACCTATGATCAATATCTTTTTTATGTCTGTTCTTTTAGGCATGGATGTTTCCAGTATGTTTATCTTGCCTTTAGCAATTTTTTTATTTTTTATACATCTCAGCTTCGATTATCTGGCGCAAGGCTCATGGCGCAGGGCACAGGGAAAAAAACCTTGAGCCTTGAACCTTGGGCCTTGAGCCGGTTGGATATAACCAAATAACCAAATTATCTTCATACAGCCTGTAATCCCTTTATTTTTTCTTATACTGTTTAATGAGTCCGACAAATCTCTCAAACAGGTAATCCGCATCATGGGGGCCTGGTGAGGCCTCCGGATGATACTGCACAGAAAAGAGCGGTATCTTTTTGTGGAATAGCCCCTCAACCGTATTGTCATTAAGATTAACATGGCTGACTTCAATATCAGGGTCTTTAAGTGAATCCATATCAACACAGAAACCATGATTCTGTGAGGTGATATCCACCTTGCCGGTCAGCAGCTCCTGGACAGGCTGATTACCGCCCCTGTGCCCGAACTTCAGCTTAAAGGTTTTGCCGCCCAGAGCCAACCCTATAAGTTGATGACCAAGGCATATACCGAAGAGAGGCCTTTTGCCGATCTGCCCTTTTATTGTATCAATCGCATATGTAACAGCGGCGGGGTCGCCCGGCCCGTTACTTAAAAAGATGCCGTCAGGCTTGAGTTTATTGATAGTCTCAGAATCAGTATCCGCAGGGACTATAAGTATATTGCAGCCATGCTTTTCAAGAGACCTCAATATATTATATTTTACCCCATAATCTATGGCAACAACACGCCATTTGCCATTATCATCAGGCCACATAAAATCATCAAGGCTTCCCTCCATTTCAACAGGTCTGCCCTTAAGCCATAACAGAGGCCTCCTGCATGTGACAGACTTTACAAGATCCATCCCCCTCATATCAGGGGCGCTTCTTGCCACCTCTATAAGCTCGTCAGGATCAGTAATAGAGGTAGATATGGCGCCTCTCATGGCCCCCTTTAGGCGGATATGCCTTGTAAGCGCCCTTGTATCAATACCCTCAATGCCAGGGATATTTGCCTTTTCAAGATATTCTTTAAGAGTGGATTCTGAACGCCAGTTACTGGGCATCTCCTGATACTCCCTAACCACCAGCGCCTTTACCTGTATCCTGTCCGATTCTATATCATCATGATTTACTCCATAGTTGCCTATAAGAGGATAGGTCATGGTAACGATCTGCCCGCAATAGGAGGGATCAGTTAGTATCTCCTGGTACCCTGACATGCTCGTATTAAAAACCACCTCACCGGCGGTTTCAACTTCTCCTGTGAAAGAGCGGCCATAAAAGAGTGTGCCGTCTTCCAGTGCCAACAAGACTTTCATAACAGACATGACCTCTGTTTCCTGATTGTTAGTATTAATAATTTTATTGACATCTGCACACCCCTCCTAATAGATTAAACCCCTGTTTTTGCCGTGGATAATAATCCCCGATAATGACCGTTACAGACATGAAATGGAGATAAAGTATGAAAAAGATCGAGGCAATAATAAAGCCATTCAAGCTTGAAGAGGTTAAGGAAGCGATAATGGAACTTGGCATAATGGGCATGACCATCTCCGAGGTCAAGGGGTTTGGCCGCCAGAAAGGGCACAAGGAGATATACAGAGGAGCCGAATATACTGTAGACTTTATTCCAAAGATAAAGATTGAGGTTGTAGTTGATACGGCAATGGCCCAGGATGTTATTAATGCTATCATCAAAACAGCAAATACAGGCCAGATAGGCGACGGCAAGATCTTTGTGCTGCCCGTTGAAAAGGCAATAAGGATCAGAACCGGTGAAGAAAACGAAAACGCCCTGTAAAATATTCATATCCTCTCTCATAATATAATGGTGAGATTTAGAGACAGGTTTTAAACCTGTCTCTAAAGTTATATCATACACCCCACTCTTCAAGACCATCCTCTATAATGCCTCCCGATTTTATGGGGGCAACCCTGCAATATACCTCAAGCGGGCTTTTTTTCTGGCCATTTACCTTCAACAGATCATTTTCTATTGATATCCCGAACAGCCTTTCATTTTCCTTTAGAAAAGGAAGAATCAGCTCCCAGTCTTTTTCATCAAGGTCATATACCTCTCCGCCATTAAGCTGTTCTCTGTCTATTGTCCGATGGGGATCACGCACATATATGGCCCCGCCAGAGGCCAGGGAAAAGAGGTTGGAGCCAGGGTATGGCGCATCAAGAGGCACAACCCTGCCGTCATAATCAAAACCAACCCCGTTCAGCACAACAAACCCCCCTCCATTATGCGGGTCGCCGGCCATAAAGGATTCTGCAAGATAATCAAGGCATGTGCCATTTATTACAACCCTTGGTCTTCCCACAGCATTTATAAGAGGCCTGCCTGCCGCATTGCCCATTATATAAACCTCTCCGCCCTTTGCTCCATACATGAATGTCTGACCGGTATCCCCGTAGACAATAAGCTTGCCTGACTTCATGATCTGCCCGACCTGATCCTGTGCGTTTCCATGAACACAGATGGTAAGGCCGTCAATACCCGAGGCCAGGTAGTCCCCTGAATTGCCATATATATCTATCTTCACACCGCCCGAATCAGGCCCGAGCCCGCACCCGTGAAAGCGCTGTCCCTTAAGACCGAACACGATGAATCTTCTCCATCCCCTTAAATATGCCTCTGTTAACAGGCGGCTATCGCGCTCATCTCCTTCAGGAGGAAAGAGTTGGGCATCTATGACAAGCACCTTTTCATCATAATCAGGCCCCCTAAAAAATGGCCTGCTCTCCCAGTCAATCAGCCTGTATGAGCTCTTCCTGGAGCGATTCTCAAGGTTTGGCAAGGATCTGAAGATATTCTCAAGTGTGTGATTCATCATCTGGAGCAATGACCGCCGCTTCTTGTCTCCGGTCGGATAACGCATATCTATAAGTCTCGTGATTGCATTCACAGCCACACCCAAGTGGGCATCATTTTTCCGTGACCATTTCTTGAGCTCTTTAAAGCAGTCCATAAGGTCTGCGTAATCCCATTTCAGGATACCTTCCCTGATATACTCAAACAGGAGATCAGGCTGCTGCAGCTCAAAGAACCTTGAGACATTGAACTTTTCCCTGCTGTCCTCCTCCATTGAGTAATAGACACGACCCGGCAGATATGGGGCCTTTTCCCTTTCAGGAACTATTTCATGACCAAATTTATCCACGCAGGTGAGTAGACGTTCGGTTGAAAAGGGCTTTATTTCATCAAGATTGAATATGAAAGAGCCGCCATCCGTATGGCTTCCTCCCCTTGCGTTCCAGTACATATCGGCAACTGTGCCAATCCTGGGGTCTTCATCAGAAAGGCTCTTAAGGGTTGCATCGATCGCCTGCTGCTCGGAACAGATAAGGCCCACCTGAACCTGCCCTTCATGCAGGGCAAAGACCTGGGGCCTGAGCATGGCTGTGTCTGTAATGCCGATAAGCTGAAGCCTGTTATTTTCAGTATCGTTCCTGGCAATGATAAAAAACCATGGCCCGTCAGGCGAGCCGTGTATATGAGCAGCCTGTATGGCCCTGTATATCTGCTGTTTCTCAACAGGCAGTTTGTCAAAGTCCCTTTCCATTGTAGGTGCAAGCGCCTCAATAACATACTCAAGCGGGTAGCCGTAGGTGCGGCTGTACAGATCAAAGAGCTGGGCTGAGACCTCGGTATCGGTTAAAAACCTTGGATAAATGTTCCTCTGTTTCAGGTACTCGCTCACAGAGTGATAATTGGCAAAGTCGCCATTATGCACAAGGGCCTCATTCATGCCTATAAAGGGGTGAGCCCCGGCAGGGTGCCACACCTTTCCCCTGGTGGGGTACCGCTGATGGGCGATCCAGATATTTGCCTTGAAATCATCCAGTTTATAATATCTTACCACCTCTTCCGCATACCCTACCACCTTGAGGATAAAAAAGTTGCGTCCATGAGAGAGCACAAATGCCCTCTGTCTGCCGGTAGCATCATAATATTTTGAATTAATCTTTGTGCTGTTCTGGTAAACAAATTCATCTTCAGCCTGCCTCTCTGTCATGGCGTCAAGCCTGTTTTTTTCCATGAACTCCTTTAGAACAGCAGGCTTTACCCTGATAAAAAATCTCCATACATCAGGCGGTTTTACAAGCAGGCCGGGCACATCCCTGTAGTCATCTATCCTTGGTATCTTTTCAGAAAAATCCACATTGAAAAAGGGTTTTATATAACTGTTTTCCAGATCCCTTATTACATCATCCTCAAGAACAGCGATCTGGAGTATATAGCTCTCCTTCAGGATTTCAGGCGAGACGCCAAGCATCCGGTGGTCAAATCCCATGGCTGCAATGCCACCCCCCCGGCCATTACCCCTGTTATGCATCTGCCTTGAAGGCTCAAATATATGCTTTCCGCGAACAGGGATGCTGCATGCAAAGCCGGTAACCCCGCACCCCCCTTCAGCCTCAGTCTCAAAGATATGACCTGATGGAAGATCATATACAAGCTCTCTTCGTGATTTAATTATATTATCTATCAGTTTATTTGACATTGTGACCCTAAAATACGGTTTCCGTTTTTCGCTCTTCGGTTTTCGGGCCTGCTTTTTCGCAGACCGTAGACCGAAGACCTTATACCTGATTATTTATTAATGTAGTCCAGATGTACCAGCACATCCTTCCTGCCCACCAGTTCCCTAATGCTCTTCATTCCCAGTCTCTTCAGTATCCGTATTATCTCTTTTCTCCAGGCAAGATACATGTTTACTATCCTCTGGGTGCCCCAGTCATGATTCATAAGCTCTGCCAGTTCCTCATCGGTTGTTGCAATGCCCCTTGCGCATCCCCTGCCGCTTTCACATTTATGGCAGCGGATACACTCAAGCGCCACCATATCAGAGGTGCCGGTACATACGCCATCAGCTCCAAGGGCTATAATCTTCACAACATCATGGGGAGTCCTTATTCCTCCGCTTGCTATCACTGTAACCCGCTCCCTTACCCCTTCATCAAGCAAAAACTGGTGAACCTTTGGAACAGCATACTCTATGGGCATGGCGATATTCTTTTTTGCAATCTCAGGGGCAGCGCCTGTGCCGCCATAGCTCCCATCAAGGTGTATAATATGGGCGCCGGCATAATAGCTGCCGATTGCAACCATATCCACATCAGTAGGGGTGGAGACCTTTACAGATACAAGGGCCTTTGGATTAATTGCCTTTATCCAGTCCACATGTTTCTTGTGGTCTTCGACCGAATAGACACTGTGAAACGGAAATGGGGAAAAAAGCGGAAAACCTGCAACCGCTTCACGCATCCTGGCCACACCCGGGGTTACCTTGTCAGCCAGGAGATGACCGCCCAGGCCAGGTTTTGCGCCCTGGGCATATTTGAATTCAACAACCCTTACACGCTGGATCGTCTCTTCTCTCACACCGAAAAGCCCTGTTGCAACCTGTGTTATGACATTGTCATCATAGGGCTTAAGCTCATCAGGGTAACCTCCCTCACCTGTGCAGCAGAGCGTGCCAAGCAGTTTTGCCGCCTTCATCCTGCTCAGGATGGTAGTTACGCTTACAGAGCCGTATGACATGCCGCCCCCATAAAAGGGCACCTCTATCTTGACCCTGTGGGCATTGTCATCACGCCTGTTCAGTTCAACCGAGATATCAATATCATCATCAGTAGAATCAGGCGATTCTGTTGCCTTCTTAAGCTTTATTCGTAGTTTATCAAACCCGCCGCCGCTGTCTCCTGTCCTGTAGTTAAGCCCGGCCCTGGGTACTTTTCCGAATTCAGACATATACCATGTGCTGGCTAAAAGATCAGGAGTCCACCTGTAATCACCCATGGTGTCAAAGGTGGGGTTGCGCCTGAAAGAAAGGGCATTTTCAGGACATGCCAGGGTGCACGGATTAGGGCACTCATTGCCAATGCAAAGGTAATGATTAATAACATGGGCCCTGCCCCTTTTCATTACATGCACGTTATAGGGGCAAATTTCAACACATCTTCCGCAGGAGGTGCATGCACTGGTGCGGTTCAACCGGTATTTGCCGATTGCATTCCTGAAACGGGACGGGGTTCTCACAACCTCGGGCAAATTAAATTTACTCTTATTACTCAAGTTCAAACCCCTCCTCAACCCTGTTTAAAGAGCCGAAAATATGTTTATCAAGCTCTTCAAAAAAGATGGCCCTTCCGACCTCGCCCCGAAGACGTCTCACATCCCTTATGCCCATTGCGCCCATCACTTCAAGAAGCTGATTATGCCAGGCGCCAATAATGTTGATTGTTCTTGCAGCCACCCATTTTATGGGGGCTTTTTCTATTTCAACCGGGCATGGAATGCCCTGTTCACACCTGTGACACATACGGCATTCCAGGGCTATCAGTATGGGGAAGTCCACATACACAGCATCTGCCCCGCATAGAATAGATTTTGCCACATGCTCAGCCATTGAAAAACCTCCACTCGCCAGCAGTGTCATCTCATCACGCACTCCCATTTCTACAAAGGCCAGATGCACCTTTCTGATTGCATCCTTCATATATATGGATGCATTATCCCGCACCCTGCCATTAGAGGTGCCTTCAAGATTAATGATTGGGCACCCTGCCTCAAAGATATCAATGGCCTTTTTTTCAAAATCCCCATCAAGACACAACCTTACAGAGACCAGGGTTGAAGGAAACATCTCCCTGATCTTTTTCAGGTTATTTGAGCCGTTTTCATCCCAGATATATTCCACCAACCTTATATGCGCATTCAGTCTGAGCCCATCAATATCCTCTGAAGATATGACCGGGATAATATGTGCGCCAAGTTTCAAAAAATCGGGCACAATCCTTTTTACAGGGATGGCAAGGAGTGTCTCAAGTCTCTTTGCGGCAGATATCCACCCCTTGATCGTATTTTCGCTGATGGCCCCAGAATCAGGCACCCTCATTATGACAGGTATTGGGATATCCATTATTGCAGACTCATTCTTCGCCAACCCGCCCTCTTTATCAAAGACAAGATTCTTTGGCGTCCTGCCTATATCCACCCCTGTGCTAATATACTCCCTGCCATGTATGCCATCCCTTGTGGGGCGCACGATCTCGGACATATCTGTCCACATGGAGTCAAACCCAAGGCCTGAAAAGGGGCCAGGATAACCTGCACCTGACACAGGTATCTTGCCGGTCTCCCCCTGGTACCATAGACGGGCAATTATATCAGGTGTCCAGTGGGTATCCCCCATCTCCCTAAAGAGCGGGTTAATTGATTTATGGATGAGCTGTTTCGGGCAGTTCTGTACGCACCTGAGGCAGTTCATGCACTTGTTATCTATGGAGTCGATCATCTGCAGAGGATTAAGCTGCCTCTTTTCGTAGACACCATAGACACACTCCTTTTTCACGCACACTGGGCACTTCAGGCAACCCTCTTCCCAGGCAATAATGCCTGATCTGGTTAAAGGTTCAAACCGGTGATCGGTCTGTCTGGTATGGATAACATATTTTGACGGCATGCTTTTATTCTCCGGATTTTTCAAGGTCTTGGCAAAAGCCCTGCCCTCTTGACGATTTCGTTTACCGATTCTTCCCACTCAATGGCCATTATATGAACCCCCTTTATACCTTTAAGCTCCCTAAGCCTCTGAATGGTCTCAACGCAGATTTCAAGCCCCTCTTCCCGCTGTTTTTCCCTAGAAACGCCTTCCATCCTTTTTATTATGGATTCAGGTATATCAATGCCAGACACATTGCTGTTCATGTACCTTGCCATGCCCGCTGATTTTAGCGGGGAGACGCCGCCCAGTATATGCACCTTTTCAGTGAGCCCCCTGTCAATTGCCATTTCAAGCCACCTTTCAAATCTTTCCATATTGTAGATGCACTGTGTCTGTATAAACTCTGCCCCTGCAGCCACCTTTTTGGCAAGCCTTATCACCCTGAATTCAAGCGGGTCTGCAAAGGGATTCTCTGCTGCGCCTATAAACAGCTCAGGCGCCTTTGTGAGTTTATCCCCTCCTATCAGGGTTCCCTTATCCCTCATATCTTTTACTGCATTAAGGAGCTGAATGGAGTCAAGATCATAAACACCCATTGCCTGCGGCTCATTGCCGAATATCTGATGATCACCGGAGAGGCACAGCACATTATTTATACCCATAGCAGCGGCGCCAATGATATCGGACTGAAGGGCTATCCTGTTCCTGTCCCTTACAACCACCTGAAAAACAGGATCAATTCCTGCGTTAATTAGCAGGCTGCATGAAGCAAGGCTTGACATCCTGACAATGGCGGTCTGGTTATCTGTCACATTTACCGCATCAACCACACCCTTTAAAAGGGCAGCCTTTTTTATTATCACATCAGGGTCTGCCCCCTTTGGAGGGCCGCACTCGGCAGTCACTGCAAATTTACCCCCGCTAAGAACCCTTTTAAGATTGCTTTTTACTGTCACTTTTGCTGATCCTCCCTCACTATCTTTCTGGGCCCGTTTCCATGTTTTTTTGACCAGTCCTTTGGCGGATAAATAGCCTCAAGCCTGTCAAGGGCATTGAATGATGAAAGCCTGTCAACGATCTCCTGCCATGCGCAGGGGATTTCAGGATTTACTTCACAGACCCCGTTTCTTGAGCCGCCGCAAGGCCCGTTAAAAAGCTGCTTTGCGCACCGTGCAATCGGGCAGATCCCCCCGAAATCAAAGAGCATGCATTCACCACACCCCTGACAATTCTCCATCCAGAGCCCCTCATCCCTGGTCTCACCAAGGAATTCAGTATTAAGTGCCGGGGCTACAGGGACTTCAGGGTACATGGTGGCAATTGCCTGAACACCTGCGCCGCATCCGAGGGAAAGAAACAGATCATAATCCTTTATATAATCATCAAGCCTGAGTACAAACTCTTTGACGCACTGCCTGTCCAGGGTAATCTCATTAATTATCTTTTCCTCCCTGTTCATTTTAGAGGCCATGCGCAGCGCAGATGAAAGCAGCGCTGTCTCCTTTTCCCCTCCTGCAGCGCATTCAGCAACACAGGAGCCGCATCCTACAACAAGGATGCGCCTGAAAGGGGCAATCATCCGTCTTATCTCATCAACAGGTTTCTGTTCTGCGGTTATCATTTTTCTCTCCGGGTTATTCTAAATAATATAAACTAACAATAATTGATCAGGTTCATCTTAATATAACCGGGATATTCCTTATCCCCTGCCCCTGCATTAGCCATTTACAACCGCCTTTACCGGCACATGAACAGGGGAAGGAGTAAGCCCTTTTACCTGGTCCAATATGGCTATTACCTGTTCCTCAAGGGTTTTGGGCGCATTTTTGGAACCAACCATTATTCCTATGCGCTCCTTCTCAAGCCCTATTGTCTCTATTATCTTTCTGGCCATTTCAACCCTTTTTACTGCCCTTATATTTCCTTCAAAATAACGGCATGAGCCTTCGGGGCATGTGATTATAAATGCAGCATCAGCAAAGGTCTCAAGGGCCTTCATGAGATGTAAAATATCCATCCTCCCGCTGCATACTACCGGAAAAAACCTTATAGCGCCACCATATTCCTTTTCCAGCCTTATCCTGCTGTTTTCATCACTTCCAGGGACATTACGGCAGTAAAAAATGGCGATATTTGAGTTATTTTGCTTTTCCATATCTTAATCCTTTCTTGCCGGTTTTAAAATTTATTACCTGCGCCTCTTCAGGCAAAAAAAAAGACGCCGCACCTTCAAGGTGAATACGACGTCTTTGTCATCTTTAATTTAATAAAACGTACTTCTTTGTACGGGGTTAAAATTAACAAAGACTTACATCTTTGTCAATTTTTTTCTAATACAAAATTTACATATATGTTAAACACGAAAACGGTAAAGTAAATTTCCGGAGCGA
>CAYWRH010000049.1:0-25908 GCA_964460435.1 uncultured Desulfatiglans sp. | reverse complement strand
GCGATGGAAAGAAGATCGACTATCTCGCTCATGTAGTCCTCGATCGTGGCGGAGGCAGCGTCAGAATACAACTCCCGGACTTTATCGAGCAGTCTCTTGGTGTTGTCGCCGATTTTGTTGTGATCCAAGACGGTTCTCGTAAGTTCTGGCATCAACGGGAGACCCGCGATTTTGCTGCATCCTGCCCCAAGAAGAAATGCAAGCTGGCTCTGAGAGAGCAAGTCTCGCATGTCTTGGACCACATCTTTCAATTCGGGCAAGGAAAAGACCGATAAGTCATCACTCATTCGATTCTCCTATCATTAAGCCTAACTGAGCAATAAGGGGCTTGCGGAGTTATGGCACCTATGACCATGAAAGATTGAAAGATAATAAGGCTGTATGATATGTTGGCCTAGATGATAGCAAGTCCCGCTTAATTGCATGGTTAATTTCAAAATATCAATTATCCTGTTTATTGTTTTTATTATTTTTAGCCCTAAAAGCTGAGCTAAAGGCCACGCCCCATATAATACCAATACCTATTCCAATTGCTATATTTTTCAAGGCTACCCCTATTGCGATACCAAACATCATGCCAATTGCCAAACCAGATATATTTAAACCTTTAGAGGCTTTTTGATTTTTTTGTTTATTATTCACAAGTATTCCTTTATTAACAAGTTATTAGCTGGACGAAACCGTCCAGCTAATAAGGTTAAATCCGTTAATAACTATAAAATCATAAACCATGCCAAAGAAGTCAAAAATCCAGGGGACTCTTAACTTCTTTTGCGGTTTTGCTTGGTACACAATGAGTATAGATCATCGTCGTTCTCACATCGACAATGCGTATAAATCAAAAAGACTTGTAAGACAGTAATTCATTATACCCGAAAAATATAACGGTTTTTTAAGCCACTTAATTGGAAAAAGCAATGGGAAAAAATAGGCTGAAGCATTTTATACTGTAGGCTGTTAGGAAAAGCGATAAAAAAGAAGTCAGAGGTCAGCAGTCTACAGACTATAGCCTTCAATTATCAGCCAGGAGAGTTTAAAGTCCAAACACTTGTACCTTTTAGTAACCTGCCATCTAATATGATGCTCATCTACCGGGATGGAGCGAGGATGAATTACTGCCAGGTGTAGCTTTTGTTTGTTCAACGATTTTTCTGGATGTACGGTGCACAAGCCTTTTTTGCACTTTACTTTGACGCTTACGAAGATCATTGAATATGGCTTCTAAATTAAAGTTATGTTTCTCTGCTAAGCGTTCCCTTATTTCTCTGACTTCATCAACTATTTGATCACCATTCATAGCACTATACCCCCATCAATTCTTCCGGAGTGCAAATCACAGGCATATTGAATCCTTTTGTATTGCAGATACCTGCTACTCTCCGAATAAGTTGTGCGTTTGCCAAATGTCTGCAATTCCATGTTAAAAGGTAATCAATATCATTTACTGCGGCAATAGCAATATGCACCGCATCGCTTACTGCCTTTTTGGGAATGGCACCCGCATCAATAATTGCTGAAGCTAAATACTCTGCTTCAGATGATGCTTCCAGAACAGGAAGCTGTGAAATTTCCTTTAACCTTTTCTTTGATGCCTCTTTATCACCTGCCTCTACCTCATCAATTACAACCTGAGAAATAAAACATTCGAATTCACTTTTGCGAGTGACCCACCATTCGTTCGTGGTTTGCTGATGAGCACTGACCAAAATGTCACGGCTAGGTCGAGAAATCAGATAACTGATAACAGTTGTTTCAATATAAACTGTCTCCATAAGATTATTCCCTTGTAGTTCTATCTTTTATGCTGCACATTATACTAACTTTATAGATTATGGTGCAATCTAAATCGAAATAAATTAAAACTCAATGGATCTTGAAGATCGGTGGGGATATATATCTTTTTATAAGTAACTTCATCAGGTCATCCGGTTCTTTATTTTCGGTATAAACATTGTCACAGAACCATATCCTGTTGGGATCATCCTGTGTAAAGGGTTTCCATAACGGCATATCAGTGCCATAGGCATCCTTTCCGTTCGGGTTGCCTGATTTATGGGACGCAGGTAAAAAGGTAAATCAAATAAATACTTTTACCATTTTACGCGTCCCCTTGTCACTACGGGATCATCGACAAGATTGTTTTCAATGAACAATGATCAGTTAGAAAAATGTGTGTTCCTTTTAAGTTTATACTTTGCTTTTGGCTCTTCTACCTGAAAACCAATTCTCCGTTTTGGCTTTTCTTCTTCTTTCATGAGTGCCTTGATCGCTTCAAATACCAGTTGAAACTGATGATCATATTTCTTTTCCATTTCATTGATTTTCTGAACCAGGTCTTTATGAGAAGCAGCCATTTGTCTGATTTTTACAAAGGCTCTCATGATCAGAATGTTCACTTCGATAGCTCTCCTGCTGTTTAAAACAGAGGAGAGCATGGCAACACCCTGCTCAGTAAACGCCATTGGTATATATCTTGTTCCACCCCAACTTGAGGTGCCAAATTGGCTCCTCAAGTCATCGAATTCCACTTCTGTCAATTCAAACATGAAATCCTCGGGGAATCGTTCAATATTTCGGCGCACAGCGCGCTTTAACTGTTTAGTCTCCACGCAATAGAGAGCAGCCAGATCGTAATCAAGCATAACCCTTTCACCACGAATGATTGCGATTTTTTCCTGTATCAGTTCAACAGCAGCGGGTACTTTATCCTTGTTCATTGTTTCATCGGCTCCTAGTTAAAGACCGGGATCTCCCTTGACATTAGACATTACCCAATAATTCAAATCAAAAACAACTGGATTCCCGTCTCCACGGGAATGACGACAAAACACATTTATAATATTTTAAGGCAATGCGCTTGTAGCGCTATAAAGCAGAAATTCATTATACTCGAAAAATATAATGGTTTTTGTTTAAGCCACTTAATTGGAAAAAGCAAGGAGTTTCTTCAATGATCAATTACCAATGATCAGTTATCAATTAGAAGAGCTGAAAGGGGAAAAAAGCTACCCCGTTCAATACGCCTAGCGGTTGGCAACAGGAGATGTGTATCTTTTAATAAGTAACTTCATCAGGTCATCCGGTTCTTTATTTTCGGTATAAACATTGTCACAGAACCATATCCTGTTGGGATCATCCTGTGTAAAGGGCTTCCACAGCGGCATATCAGTGCCATCGGCATCCTTTCCGTTCGGGTTGCCTGACCGGATAAAGTTAGACCAGTAGTTGCACATCTTGCGTGCAAGGTCATAATGTTTGCCGGTAAAGGGGCGCCAGCATTTGGCTAAAGTCTCGAAGAAGAACCAGAGGTCCGATGAATGAAATGAACCGGGATTATCCCAGCCCGGGATCTCCGGGTTAAATACCCAGTAATAGATCGGTGTTTTGTCACCTGTCATAGCCTTTGCCCTGGCGAATAATCTAATCCCCAGCTCCATATGGCAGCGAGTGGCCTTGTAAAGCATCTCTGAAATGCTGCCGGTTGGTGAGGTGCAAAGCCTAAGAAACTCATCTGCATCTTCACCATATGTGTCTTTTGCAAATGAAATAAACTCATTAACCGTTTTGACCATTGGCCTGTTCTGGAACTCTGTGGCTGTATGGCCGAACATCATGGGAACCGGCTCGCATTTATTTGCCATGTACAGTTCATTAAGGTTTCCGCAGCAGAATTTTCCGTCAATCACGGTGCTCCACATGGCCTTGTACTCTATCATCTTGTCCCTTATAAATACCGCATCCAGTCTGCGGGCCTCCTCCAAAGAGGAGACACCCAGGAATCTGAAGAATTCGACACCCTCCTGCTCTGCCAGAGATAGATCTTTATCAGGGATGACAAAATTGCCGGGATAGGCCGAAAATATCAGGCCGCTGTCACAGATAGCCTTCTGAAACAGGCCCTTGTTTTGCGGTGAAGTCACCTGTGCCATAACGCTCACTCCTCCTGCCGACTGCCCGCCTATTGTGATATTGTCAGGATCGCCGCCAAAAGCAGCAATATTCCTCTGTACCCAGCGGGTTCCAAACTGCTGATCCAGGTGTCCGAAGTTGGCAGGCGCATCAGGATTCTCTGCTGTGATCTCAGGATGGCACAGGAAGCCGAATACATTCAGCCTGTAGTTGACAGTGACAACGACTATCCCGCGCCTTGCAATACGCTCCCCGTCAAACTCCATCTCTGCGGTGTTGCCTTCATGGAGGGCGCCACCAAAATACCAGACAAACACCGGAAGCTTCTCATCTGCGCTTTTAGCTGGTGTCCATACATTAAGATGCAGCGAATCCTCATCCATTGCAATGGAGGTATCCACATTCCATTCCCTTGTATAGATATTCTCAGGGTCCTCACCCGGAGTGTGCTGCATGGAGATCGGGGCAAACTTGTAGGCATATAAAATCCCGTCCCAGTTATGGGCCGGCTGTGGCGCCTTCCATCGGTTTTTACCAACCGGAGGGGCAGCAAATGGGATGCCTTTAAAGGATGTAATCCTGGGATCAGCAGCAGGCAAACCCTCAATAATACCATTTTCAACAGCAACCCTACGTAACATTACAACAACCCTCCTGAATGCTAATATGAAATATTTGCCACAAGTGCTCTGCTCTCCTTACATCTTAACCCGTCTATGTCAATTCATATTTTCATGTACATACCCTATTAACGCACATAGGGGTTATATATAATATTACCCGTCTTCTTATCACGTGAATAATGGCTGAAGAAATCCCATGCGATCCTGCCGTATTCAGGATAAAGGGCATGCTTCAGGTTCATTGTGTAATTTACCGCGACCATTGGAATATTATCCTTATCATGTAGCATCCATGAGATGTTGTCATATTCACCGTTCAGTTTAACCTTTATCATATAATCCGCTTTAAAACCGTTGATAGGCCAGCTCTTAAAATCGTAAGGCTCAATCGTTTTCATACCGTTATAACCGAGAAAAAGGTTGATCAGTGTCTGATATCCGACCGCAATTGTTCCATTAACCTGATCAAAAGCCCCGGGAAGATCAAAGGAAGAGGTGGTGAACATTATTGGCATTCGCGCTTTCTGTAATTTAGCGGCCTCCTCGGGAGTGCCGGTGTATCCGGCCGCTGCCATAGGTACGGCAGCGGCAAATAATGACGGCTTTCCGTTAATCGCACGCAGGGTGGCTGCGCCTCCCATTGAGTAGCCGGTCACATACACGCGTGATGGATCCAGTGCAGGATAGGTTTTGAGCATGTATTCGACCAGAAGCGGAAGTGATTCTGTCAGTATCTGCCCGATACTCTGATGTTCAGGAGCAACCATGGCAAACCGCTCTGCGCCAGCGAGGGGGAGCAGACCGATTTCCTCGATAAACTGTCGCGGATCATCTCCGCCTCCGTGATTGGCGAGGATAAGGGGCACTGTTTTCGCCGGGGCTGTATGATTCAACACCTCTTCAGGCAGATATTCGAACCATGTCTGCAAATATTCACCGTTAGCGGTTTTTACTTTACTGAATCGCTCCTCAGAATGGCCGATTACATGGATTCCATCTTTAGTGACATTGTTAATGACAGCATTTCTCTCACACAGGGATAATGGAGCCTGATCCATGCCATAGCCCTGATAGGGAGTTGATGCGCTGTGCAGGCCTGATATACCCACTGGCACGCGCATGGCCTTAATAAACAGATTGTAATAGGCATCTTTGATGATAGCCGCTATATCCGGATTTTCCTGTTGGGTCACAACTACCTTTTTTAACGGTAATGCCTGATCAAAATAGATTTTTTGATCAGGTGTAGCAGAATATGCGTTCGTCTGGTTGGCTTTTTTATATTCTTCAATCACCGTGTCCGGGGCATTCACCAGGTATACCGGAACAAGTCCTGCCACATTTCTACCGATTCCCATATTTCCGTTGATCAGAAGCATGCCGGCAATCCTGCTTACATAGTCAAGTGTGCCTGCAATGTAATTGTTTAGATATGTCGCACCGCCGTCAATACCTATGACATATGTATATCCAAAACCGCCGAAATACTCAGCGTCACTGTAGCTAATCCCGCCTCTGTCCCAGGGGCCGCTTTGACCTTCACCGGCCTTCTGTGCGAAAATAGCTGTCTGAAGGGCATAATAGTATTTTTGATCATTAGAACCGAATGCCTTTCCGTCCGCAGGTGTAACGAGGATTAAGCTTCCGACAGCTTCATCTATGATACTGATCAGCCCCAGATCATTAAGATAATTCTTTGCAGCATCTTTATTTTTGAAGGATTTTTCCACAAATACCAGTATATCAGTATTCAGACGGGCGGCTGCGCGTCCGCCATACAGGTTTGGTGACCGGTAGATATAGGTGCTCCCCTGAGGATATCCATCCAGAACCGGGTGGGATTTGAATTTTCTGCCACTGTTGCCTTCAAGGTTTGCTACAGCTATGGGGCCATTTATGCGGGCCTCCTCCAGGGTTTCAAAGGAGGCAGAATTTTTCTGACCTACTGAATAGTCGAGTGCGGAAACAAAACCGGGGAGGGTAATTAAAGCGAATATCAATGTTAATATTTTCATCAAGTGTTTTTTAATCATGATCCTGTTCTCCTTGCTTCAATGTTATGGGGGTCTCCAGCTAATATGAGATGTAAAGGCCCGGTATATTGATCCCGGGCCTTTTTAAAAATTATTGTTTTTGTGCAGGGGCAGGCGGGGGCGCAAACCAGTCAAATTTACTCCCCTTATATTCAGGGGTTTTGGTCATCTTTAAAATGGCTCTGTTTTCATCTGCATTAAATACCATGAATTCAGGTGTCTTATCAGTATATGGTGTCCAGAGACTGCCATCCCTGCCATTGGGATCACCGAATTTGGCGAAGTTGGTCCAGCACTCCACAATCTTGCTGCTTAATTCTTTATCGCCTGCAGTGAAGGGACGCCAACTATGTTTGAAGGAGTTAAAAACATACCACAGATCCGCTGAGTGGAAGGCACCGTTTTCATCACCAGGTAATTGACGCGCGAACAGATAGGCATATGCAGGTTTTTTGCTTTTTTCAGCACGAAGTGCACAGAACTTACTGATAGCCTCGGTCATATCACTGAGGTCGTTTGAGGTAAACCCGAACATATAGGGGATATCGGGGATCTCATTTGCAAGGGCCGCATCATTGAAGCTCTTTGTCAGGAAATAATTTTCAACCACAGGGGCATAGAAGAGCCTTGTTCCAGTAGCCTGCCCATATTCATTTGACATTTTTGTCAGTTCATCAAAGGAGAGCGCCCTCATCTCTTCGAGTGTGGTCTTGTTAAAATGCTCCATCATCTCCTTGTTAGCATTCTGGATCTCATCAAAGGTCATCATCCGCATTCCCATGCCCATGTTACCCAGCCCTCCGCCGCTCATACTGATGGCCTTACTGATCATATCTCTTGCCTTTGGGGAGGCGCACAGGGTCTGAACACTGCCCGCGCCCGCGCTCTGGCCAAAAACAGTTATATTATCAGGGTCACCCCCGAACTGTGCAATATTGTTATGAATCCATTTCAATGCAGCAGCCTGATCCATTACCCCGTAATTGCCTGAAACACCGTGAGGGCTTTCAGCCGATAAAAGCGGGTGGGAGAAAAAACCGATAATACCAAGACGGTAAGTGACCGTAACCAGAATAACACCCTGTGATGCCCAGTATTCACCGCCATCCATCTCAGGTTCAAATGCAAATCCCTCGCGATAGCCGCCTCCGTGTATCCACATGGCAACAGGCAGCTTCTTGTTAGTCTCTCCTGCTGCCGGTGTCCATACATTAAGATAGAGGCAGTCCTCGCTAAAGGGAACAGAACCGCTTGCCCGCCATTCCTTGCCGTAAAAACTGTTTGGGTCCCAGGTTATCTGCGAAGCCGCATCGCCATATTTGTCTGCAACCTTAACACCCTGCCAGGGGATAACAGGCTGAGGCTCTTTCCATCGCAGTTCACCCATAGGAGGGGCCGCAAATGGAATCCCCTTATAGCTTATTACCCCCTTTGTAGGGGTCTTGACACCAATAACCTTGCCTCCCTCAATGTTCAATACAGGGTTGGAGTTACCACATGAGACCAAAACCGGTAATATGCAAACAATTAAAAAGATAAATAATATTTTGATAATATGATCCCCTAGATTAAAAGAATATACCTAATTTGTATATAGATATACTAAAGTTAATTATTAATATTAATTACCATGATTATCTATTTTAACAGGTTTCCCTCTTTATCTATCGGTTTTCCATCCACATTAAGTCTCTGCGTGCTGCCCGGTTTGAATTTGCTGTACTGCCCGCATAAGGTGATGTCCTGAAAAATGATCGGCTTTTCCTTATTGTATATTTCAACAAACCTGAGCGGGCAGTGAAGCATCCCGGCCTTCACAAAGATAATGGTGGACTCATCTATAATAACCTTTTCCAGGCTCTCCATCTCATTGCCCAGATAGAGTTCAACTATGCCGCCCAATTCACCCCTGTTTAAAGGGTCTGATCCGCAGAAAAAAAGAAACTGGTCATAATCGTGATAAAAGGTTTCTGCTTCCATGGTAAAGGGGTGGGTAATGAGCCACGAAGCAATGTTGAAGTTACTCTCTTTATTCTGATTAATATACAGTATAGACGGGTTATTGGGGGCAGTGCCAAAAAGATTATCCGGAGGTGTCACAACAGCGCTTTTAAATAGATATCTGTCAAGATCAAATTTTTTTGACATAAAAAGCTCTCCAATTCAGTTCCTGATTATTATCAAGTGTTCTACCGGGTCTGCCCCTGTTACTTAACCCTGCATTGCATAAAAATCACTTCACGCTTTCATAAAAAGTAAGTGATACACCACCAGCACCCATTCCCGGAGGAGAACTCAGGTAAAGGCCATCGTTCAGATAAGCATATTTGCTGTCAACCCTCACCTCAAATGTCGGGGCCAGTTTTGCGAACCCTCCTGCGTTACGCACAATGATCACTTCACCGTCGTTTGTCTGCCACAAATAGCGCGCATCGATTGTCGCAGGATTAGAGAGATTCTGGTAGTCTGCCCCTGCGGCCAGAACCTTCCCCTCAATCTTTCCGCTGACTGTGCCGCCGGTGATGGGGATGATGTTCCTGTTGCTCCTGCCTGTATTTCCCACCATCTGGCCCGGACTCAGTGTCACATTCTCCCTGATCAAAATGTCGCCCTGTTTCTCATCCATTGAGGCCTTGCGGTAGTCCCAGGGCTGATCCCGGAATCCTGATGGTTTTGTCACGCCGATTGAGTTTGCAGCATCCGGCTTCACTGTCACCTTTCTAATGTCAAACACGCTTATCTTTATTGTCCCGGCCTTAATATCCACCTCCCGTCTCCCTGCATACTTACCGGCGTTGAGCCAGGAGTGGTTACTCGCCTCAGGGGCCTCAAATTCAGGTACCATTCTTACATCACTGGGATCAGCTCCTGTGCCTGCCATCCTCAGATAGATGTACTTCCCATCATCAGCCTGCAGCACCAATATCTCTTCAACCTCAGTCGCACCGTTTGGAAAACTCAATTGAAAGTCCAGCCCACCGAACAGCACTGAACCCTTTATCTTCTCGCCGGTTATGGTTCCACCCTTAATAACATACACGGCCCTCTTTCCATATGGTGTCATGCCCAATTCGTAGGACTGGTCAAGTTTCATATCCGCAACCAGAACCGGCTCACCCTGCTCTGGCTTGGGTATTCCCCCGGCCATTCCGCATGGCCATGACTTATGGGGAATCAGTATCTTATCCATTCCCGCATACTCTCCTTGTAGCTGGGGCGCGCCTTCCTGGGCCTTTAAACCGCTCTGTGGATAATTAATAACGGTTTTCCAGGCCAGCTCCTGCAGGGCACGATTGAACTTTTCTTCCCGATACTCAGGCTTGCTGGAATTTTTCAGTATGCCGGGAACAGGCAGGCCAACCGGGCTCACGCCGTACATGACAGCAAAATGCAGATAAGCGTTCAGGGCAATTACCGGATCGGTTGGATGGCCGATAACATCTCTGAAGACTTCTCCCTGGTCAGTCATGCCTGGCATCTCTTTATTATAAATCATTGTCCTTAAGGCATTGTGGGCCTGGGCAGTGGGGATAAGATAGACAACTGTTCTTCCCGCTTCCCGGTTCAGCCTCATCGCCACCTCTTCTGCTGACCTGTTGTTCTTGATATTGATTTTGGCTATTTCATCAGGGGTTTTGTTGTAATCCTGCTTGCCTCCAAACATGCCTCCGCCAAAACCTCCGGGCCCGCCTGCTCCTTTAGGAGCGGGTTTACCTGCCGGAGCCTTGCCTGGAGCAGCTCCTGGGGCAGCGCCTCCAGGCCCGCGGCTGAACATGCCGGCCATCATGGTTTCCATATCATTGTTATCCACCAGACCCATTCCTGGCCAGGATATCTGGATATAGAACTTTGTATTCGGGTTATGCTCCAGACCCAGTTTGACGAAGTTGTCGATGCCAGGGTCAGGCATGCCGATAGGAGACATTACAAAAGCCTCTACATTGCCCTCCTTAAGGGCCTTTTTTGCCTGATTCTGATCGTTAGGCAGATCCCAGTGCTGTGATGTGCGTGAAACGCCAAGGCGCTGAATGCCAAGTACTTTGTGACCTTTGATGCCGTATGATTCAGCAATCTCGGCCAGCACTGGGGGCATATCCCACATAAGACTGTGGGAGGCATAAAAGACGCTCTTTCCTTCAGGAACGCCTCCTGTTTGAGCCAGACATGTTCCTGAAACAAAAATTATAGCCAATGTGGCAAGTAATAATATCTTTTTCAATCTTGAACCTCCCGGACCGTTATGAGTAAAGAGGGGAAGCATAAATAAGTAATGAGCTGAAAGAATGTTTTTTTACTCATTTATGATTCCCCCTCTATATAAAAACCCTGGTAATGATTAGGGCTTACCAGATATCACTTTAAGGGATCATCTTTTTTTCATAGCTCCACCCTTTACGGGTACATAGACCGCAGTCCGTTCCGGTGAACATCTTTGCGTCTTCTTTGTTCTCTTTCAACTGCCATCTCAGCCATGCACCTGCAACCACTCCAAACTCGCCGCCATTGGGCTCATGATAGGTGCCGCCATGTCCAACTTTTTCGAGATTGGCTATTGCGACTGGAACCTTGTCGATCTTCGCAAAATCATCTATGGCCTGAGGATAGGCAATATCAGTCTCCCCGCCTATGATATAAATTGTGGGTGAGTGCAGTTTTGCAAGGACCTCCTTGCCGATTTCCGGCATTCCCATAAGCGGGGCGCCTCCGCCTGCTTTAGGTGCCCCAGTCTTTGGCATTCCCTCTTTGGGCAGCGCCATTTTAGGCCTGCCACCAGGTCCGAAAAGTCCGCTGTTCATGACCATTAAGGTCTTAACACGGGGATCGGACGCCACTTCAAGCGCCTGAAGTCCGCCGCAGCTCATACCGGCTACTGCGAACTTTGACGGATCCAGTTTGCCATAGTATTTACTGTCCTTACGATTGTTCTCAGCTGTTGCCCAGTCAATAGCCTCAAGCATCTGGGCAGATTTTGTGCCGCCTCCCATACCCATCATGCCGCCGCCTTCGGTTTTGGATTCCGCTACATATGGGCCAAGGGCCAGGACAAGAAAACCATGGGATGCCACTTCAGCAAGGAAATTTGCGTGCATCCGTGATGAACTTGAACACCCTCCATTGCCCCATGCGAGCACCGGCATAGGATTTGATTTATTAAAAGGGCTCAAGTCCTTTGGGCGATAAATTGTATGGTTGGGTAAAGTCGGATCTCCTTCTGCGATAGCCGCAGCATAAGGGCCTGAACCCTCTGTCATAGGCCCCATTTTGGGCATTCCGCCGGGCTGAGCAAGGAGATTTGTTGCGATTATGCTTAATGCACATACCAATAGACTGACCATTCGAAGCATTTTCCTTTCCTCCTGTTTATTTGTTATTATTAAATGGAGTATATGGAGGCGAGTTTTGTATGTCAACATACTTTTCCTGTCTTTGCGAGTTTTAAACGGGAAATGTGATCATCTGGAGACTTTTACATAACCACCCCAAGATGCCGGTGCTGTTTTAGGTGATATGAAATCCGTTTAATATCCCTGTGAAGATGCCTGACAATGGGCAGCAAATAAAAGGGCCTTCATCCGGGTAATTAAACCGGACAAAGGCCTTTTAAGTGAAATAGGTTTCCGGGGCATTAATCTACTTCAGAGTTCTGATTTTAAGGTGTGAAACCTTTAACCCCTTCTTTCAATTAATTCACAGCGTCTTTCAAAGCCTTACCGGCCAAAAACTTTGGAGAATTCTTTGCCTTGATCTTGATTGCTTCACCGGTCTGGGGATTACGGCCTGTGCGGGCTTTCATTTTGTTTACCTTAAAGGTACCAAAACCAACCAGTGTAACAGTCCCCTTCTTTTTAAGTGTTTTGGTAATGGAATCAAAAATACAATCCACCGCTGCCTGTGCCTCTTTCTTTGTGCTTACAACCTTTGCCACTTCATTAATCAAATCACCTTTGTTCATGATTTACGCTCCTTTTTAAGTTGTTAATAAAGCTGATGGGGGATTATGAATACTTATCAATAAAATGCAAGCACAAACTGAAGATCAACACACCTTTTCCACCCTGAAAGCAACTTTTTTCACTGTTTTATGGCTGTGTTAAATTATAAAAAGGGCTAATGGCTATATTCCGGATAGAACTATCTGGGCATTACAGAGAACGCTAAGATAAAATCGGGATTTTCCGACTTAGCAAAGATAGAACCAGTAAAAGAGGACATAGTTCTGTGATCAATAGCCATCAAGTCAGGTGGTGGCCCGGTTCCATTATCTATTTTACATACCTTGCAGCCGCCTCTGTAGCGTTTTTGGGTGCATCAGCCGGCAATGACTGCCTGAAACACTTGCCACAGAAGGTGCACTGTTTTGAACCATCCAGTGAACAGGGTTTATGCCCTTTTGAGCCGACATATTCTATGTATGTTCTGCCATTTGCCTCTGTCCTCTTGAAAAACGGGCCGAACTTTCCCCTCATGCTCAGGACCTGAAAATAGACAGGTTTGGTGACTCGTTTATACTCAAGGGGGCAGTGCCAGGTGTATGGTGGTATCCTGACTATGGTCGGTTCAGTAATTATGTATTTTTCCAGTTTATCAAGCCTATTCCCGATCCAGAACTCGATCTCGGCATCAAAGGAGCCCCAGGGATCAACCATATCATACCCGGTGAAGCAGAGATACTCCTCTTCAGAATGAAAGTTTGGCCAGATATCGACAAACGCCTCCTTCATATAACAGCGGTAACTGGCATAAAAACTTGAACCGGGCATACAGTCATGCCCGCGGAAATATGCCTGGTAGGGAGGCATAAAATCACCCCAGTAATTATACTGTTTTTCGAATTCATGAATCAGGTGATCATATCTGGACATTTTTAACTCCTGTGACAACTATTTCACTGCATTTGCCGCAAAATGAGCATACATCTGAATCGTCCAGCCTGCATGGAGTAATTCCCTCGACTACAGTCTTAAAATATGTTTTTCCCGATGAGTCTTCTCTCTTTTTTATAGCATAATATCTGCTGTTGAACAGCACCGGCTGGAAAAACAGGGGCAGATTAAGCCGCTTAATCTCAACAGGACCATGCCAGTAGAACTGCGGTACGCGAACCATCGTTGGTTTTGTGATAACAATCTTTTCCATGTTGTCGATATCTTCACCCAGCCACATCTCAATTTCCGCATCAAAAGATGTAAACGCATTTCGTAAATCGTGTCCTACAAAGGCAAGATATTCCTCGTCGCGATGGAAATGAGGTTCAGGGTCAATTACACCGGGTTTCATATAGGCCCGATAGGGCAGATATATCTGGGCGCCCGATATACATGACTCACCGCGAAAATAGGCCTGTACAGGCGGAAGCATGCCCCCGGAGTGGGTCTCATGTTTTTCAAACTTGTAGAATAGCCCATCATATTCACCCATTTGCTACTCCCCTTTAATAATTCTATATAATGCCTCTACATTCACACTGACAAAGCCTGCAATTGGCCCTGTTTTAGGAATATCTGAAAATTCCTTTGCTTCCATAATTCTCTTACTCGTTTCTTCCGCATCCAGGCCCTCATTCACAGCCCTGCCTACCACTTCAACCCACAACTGTATCTTCTCCTTCATTATTTGAAATGCCTTTTTATCTGAAACAGCCCCATGCCCGGGTATAACATAGTCTGCATCCAGTTCATTCAGACGGTTAAGAGAATTAATCCATTCACCGGGGAGAGCGCTGACAAATGTTGGTATCTCCAGATTTATATTGTCAGAAGTAAACAGTACCCTTTCTTCAGGAACATAGACTGCAAGCTGCCTGGGGGTATGCCCGGGCACTGAAAGTATTTTAATTGTATGGTCTCCAAGATGTAATATTGCCTCGCTTTCGACTGTGATTTCAGGTGGCTTGAAAAAGAAACTCGTGTCTGGCTCTGGAGTGCCAGGGGCGATCATTGAGAGCATATTGACAAGTTCATCCATTTTTGCATTCCTGAGAGCAACATAGGTATCTTCTGTTCCAATTACTGTCCCTCCCAAATAGCAGCTTCCACAGTAATGATCTGTATGGGCCTCATTTATAATAACATACTTTACATGCGCATGAGTTTCAATCTGCCTTTTCCATTCCTGTGCCTCTATAGGCACCATTGGCGTATCAACAACAACTGCACCTTCCCTGGTCACTATAAAACTTGAGTTGCAGCCATGAAAAGCCGTTTCAGTATAAATATTATCAGTGATCTTCTGCATTTTATGATCCCCTTTATCTATTTATAGTCTCTCCTAAGGATTGTATTTGATCACACCTCTTTTCTGATCGCGTGAAAACTGTCTCAGGTAATCCCACGCCATACTGGCGTACTGTGGATACAGGGCATGAATCAGATCTTCTGTATAGCTGAGGGCCACCATTGGAATACCCTCTTTGTTATTCAGATACCATGTGTAGTTCCTGTGTTCATTGTTCACCAGGGTCTCGGACCATGCGTCAGCCTTAAATCCGCACTTGGGGTAGGCTTTAAAGTCAAAGCTGACCTGGTTCATGTTATTGTAAATCAAAAATTTATTCATCAGCACCTGTGAATTGTCTGAAAGGCTTTTGTCTTCCGGGTTTATATTGGGCTCAAGGTCATAGGCGCTCGTCAAGTACATGAACGGAAGGTCTGTGTCTTTGAACTTCTCCTCCATATCATCAGTGAATTTGAACATCGCACCGGCCATGTCTACAACTGCGGCAAGCAGCTGTGGATAGCTCGTTGAAATAGTGAGGGTTGCCCCTCCGCCCATAGAATAGCCAGAGGCATATACACGCGAAGCGTCAATGGCAGGATAGCTCTTCATCATATATTTAGCCAGTGCAGCTATTGATTCTCCAAGGGCTGCCTGATCAGAATAGAGCCCCTGGTGTTCCGGGGCCACTATGATAAACCGCTTCTGGCGCGCCATCTCCAGCCAGCCCACCTCCTCAACAAATGCATGCGGATCGTCACCACCTCCGTGGAGTGCTATTACCAGCGGAACAGTGCCTTTCGCAACCCTGTTCTGGAGAACCTCGCCTGGCACATACTCATACCAGGTCTGCATATACTCACCGGTTTTGGACTTAATGCCGGAGAACCTATCTTCCTGGTGAAAAAAGACAGAAATGCCATCCGGAGCCACACCGTTTGTTACTACATTCCGGGGGGCCAAAGAATATGGCGCCTGATCAAAGTTATATCCCTGATAGGGGGTGCCTGCGCTGTGCAGCCCCTGTTTAATAACAGGGATTCGCATGGTTTTGGAGAACATCCCGTCATAAGCACTCCTGATGATCTCTGCCACATCCGGACTTGCTTCCCTGTGGATGATCACCTGCTGAAGCGGCAGGGCCTGATTGAAAAAGGTTGTGGTTTTGGCGGCACCATTAACAGCATCGGTTTTATTCGCAGCCTTGTACTTTGCCTCAACAGCTTCAGTGGCATTCACGAGATAGGCTGGCAGAGGGCCCGCCACATGACGGATATCATCCATCCTGCTGTTTATCAGCAGGACGCCTGCAAAGCGGGTGGCGTAGTCTATGGTGCTGGCAATGTAGTTGTTGAAGAAGGTTGCGCCACCGTCGATGCCGATGACATAAATGAAGCCGAAGCCGCCAAAGTAGTCGCCGTCAGAATAGGTCGTAACAACCTCCTTTGATCTTTCTGAGCTCCCGAGTGAAAGCATCGCAGTCTGAAGTGCATAGTAGTGCTTCTGGTCCATAGCAGCAAAACCGGCTTTGGGATCAGATGGGGTGATGAGCACCACACTGCCGATTGCTGCATCTATGATCTTGATCAGGCCAAGATCCTTCAGGTATGTAAACGCTGCATCCTTGTCATGGAATGATTTATCGGTAAAAATCAGGATGTTTGTATTTAAGCGGTTGCCGCGCCCGCTCCACAGGCTGGCTGACCGGTACACGTACGTCGTTCCTTTGGGGTAGCCGTCTAATACAGGATGCGATTTATAGATCACCTTGCCTGACCCCTGTGAGGCTATGGCCACAGGGCTGCTCAAGCGGGCCTCTTCCAGTGTCTCGAAAGTGGCCTTGTTCATAAGCCTATTGGTGTAGTTCAGCGCAAAAACGGTGCAGGTGAAAGAGAGGCTCACCATCAGCCCCAGTATTAAAGTTAAGATAAATTGGTTCTTCAGCATAGGTCAATCTCCTTTATTGAATGATAGGGGCCGTGCCCAGGCGGCTGCCCGGCAGTGATTGCCTTAGAGCCGAGCAGAGCGCACGCCAGGATCATGATAAATGTCAAACAGTATATTGAACGAATGATCATTTATAGCCTCCCGGTCTATATTGCCGCCCGGATTACAAGGCGGTTATTCCTGCAGCACTTAATGACAGGAAAAATTAAAAATGATCTTCAGATTTATATTTCCTGTCTGGGTCAGGGGAAATATTCTTTTGGTTAATATAAATTCCCTTTTTGAAGTTGAAGTATATGGAGAAGTGTTTTGTATGTCAACATACTAAATCCTCAACTTATGGTACAACTGACCTGAGCAGGATCAGGGGCCTGACATTTGATTCCGCTAATTTAAAATTTTACTTTTCCCGTTTTATCCCCATTTATCAATTAAATGCAGTATAGGCACTGTTCCCCCATGAAGTAAATAAAGAGGAACTTGAAGTGATGACTATTTGATGGTGCCTGGCAGGAACATGGCCTGGCTTAAAGCAGGTCTGTATAAGGTGTCTAAATATGTTTAAAGCCCAACCCTTTCTCTATTCTTTTTTCTGTTGAAACCAGTCCTCATTTCCATACAGCTCTTCAGCACACTCAGGGCAGATTCCGTGACTTATCAAGGCATCCGAATGTTCCAATATATATTTTTCAATCTGGCTCCAGTAGCCCTGATCATCCCTGACCTTTTTGCATTTTGCACATATTGGTATAAAGCCTTTGAGTGTCTTTACATTTTCCATTGCCTCGCGAAGCTCAGCGATGAGTTTTTTATTCTCATTATCTATTATCTTCTGACTGGTGATATCCCTTGCGACCAGCACGTAACCGGCTTTTTCTCCATCCTTTTCATGCAATACCGAAACAGATATGTTTACAGGTATCATCTCCGAATTCTTTGTAACAAGAGCATCTTCAACCTGTCTAACAACATAATTATCAATAGTATTTTTATTGTTATTGACAGCTTCGGGAGCATCTAACCTGTCGAACAGTAAATGCAGCCCCTTTCCCGGGAACAGCTTGTCTATATTTTTATCGATTATCTCCTCATGCTTATAGGCGGATAATTTAAGCACTGCATTATTATATGAAACAATTCTCCTTTCCCGGTCAATAATCAGGAGCATATCTGATATTGTCTCGACAATATTATTTGCAGCGGTTACAGGGTTCAGGTCAAGAAGACCGAACTTCCAGACAGCATATCCGAGTAAAAGCTCCAGCAGCATTGTAAAAAATGAGGGAACCCTGGGGACATCTAATCCGGTAAGAGGTTTGACAAAGTATATGGCGCTACCCAATACCGTTGGCATAAAAAACCCGAGTGATATATAGGCCAGCTGTTTTTTCTTTTTTATATCCCCGGTTTTAAAATAATAGATCAAGGGGATAATAAAGCTCAAGAACCCAAAAATAGAGATCCACAGGTTAACCATGGAAAGAAAAGGCGACTGGACATTATATACAACCTCATTTCCCCATTGGCCTTTTACAATATTTATTGTGGCTCCACCTGTTATAAGTATGTACAGATAGAACAGAATATTTGGTATGTAGACGATCCCAAGAAACCATTTTTTATTTATTATCCCTATACCGGTTATTGCAAACACGAAATGCAAAGCTACACTTACAGCAAGACCCGGCAAAATGTTTGTTTTTGCCCAGAAGAGCGTGTATGCAGGTTCTGCAGATTGTATAAACAGGAATTCACTCAATGCCATCCATGCGTTGACAAGACAAAGGGCCAGGAATAGTTTATGTTCCAATTTTTTACTGCTTTGATAATAGACAAGGAAGCCAATAAGGAGGCATACAACAAAAGCGACCAATGAAATTGATAATGGCAGTATCATATACAACTCCTTTAAGTTACAGCTACAGAGTAACAGAACCGGAGAGCCTGGTCAAATTTGAAAATATCGGGAAGATAGCATTTAAAAATATGTTTTATGAGAAATTATCAGATCATTGGCTTATCCCTATTAAACCCAATCAGAAGATCAATATTGAAACATTCAGAATAGACAAGGCATATTGACATAAAATTCCGGTATATCTATACTCCATCATCTGAATCACTGAACCAATCACATACATAAACCCAAAACAGGAGGACACCAAATGCGAAGAATATCTTTAATAGGTTTAATAGTAATTTCCATATTATCCATCACATTTATCATTACCCATACTTCCGCTGATACAAGTGCCGTAAGTTATGCAGAAGACAGGGCCCTGATAGAGGATCTTCAGGCACGCTACATGTTTGCCCTGGATTTTGGTGATCTGGATACTTATGTGAAGACATTTACTGAGGATGGCATCCTGGACATAATCGGCTTTAAATGGCAGGGGCGGGAAAATATAAAGAGAGAACTCGGTGCAATGTCTGCAAACATGGCAAAGAAAAAACCTGCCGCAGAAGGAGATAAAAACCAATACCCATCTACAGGCCGTCATAACATCACAAACATAGTGATTAAAGTTAATGGCAACAAGGCAACCGGAAGGGCCTACTGGTTTCATATGGGAAATGATAACCCTGAACGAAAGGCAACCCTTGATTCATATGGATATTATGAGGATGAAATGGAAAAGGTGAACGGTGAGTGGCTGTTCAGTAAAAGGGTTATCTATAATGAACAGATGAAAGAATGGATCGGGTCAAGAAAAAATCCCAGCTGGTAAATAAAATTTGAAGAAATATAAAGATAGATTTTTTTATTTCGTCAAGGTATCTTCTGTGCACAGGCATGAAATCCATTCAAGGCGCTTTGAATGGATTTCATGCCATCATTAATAACAGGTATTGAAGAGGATAAATGAAGGTAATAACAAAATATATCGTTAAAGAGATAATAAAGGTATTTGTCATGTGCCAGTTTATCTTTATCCTCTTATTCCTTGTTATCGATTTTATACAGAAGATAGATAATTTTGTTAAAGCGGGTGTGCCCTTTTCCACTGTCATTGCCTATTTTCTATATAAATTACCTTCTATTACAGAGCAGATGATGCCGGTTGCAGTCACAATATCTATTATTGTTGTTATATGCCTGATGAAAAAGAACAGGGAAATCATGGCAATGAAGGCCTGCGGGCTTGATATCTTCAGGGCCTTATCCCCTGTAATATTTATCTCCGTTATATTAAGCATCTTTTCATTCATTCTCTCTGAGGCCATTATCCCATTTACCAGCTCAAGGCAGAACGAGATATGGAATGCCGGGGTTAAAAAACGTGACCCGGCAGGTTTATCCGGAACTGCTAATATATGGTACAAGTCAAAAAATAATATCTACTGGATAGGATATTTTGATGCAAAGACGCAGACAATGAAGGGACCGGTATTCTATTTTTTTAATGATCAATTCATTCTTGTCAAAAAGATCAAGGGTGAAACAGCCAGATGGGTTAATAACAAATGGGAAATAGAAAAGGCAAAGGTTCAGACACTTGCCGGTGAAAACGATTACCTTTTTGAAAGGCTAGACAAGGTTTCAATCGATATCCCTGAAACACCTGAGATGTTCATCAAAAAAATAAAAAATCCTGAAGACATGAGTTACGGGCAGTTGAAAAGACACGCGGAAAAGGTAAGGGCCGAGGGATATGATAATACTGCTGACATGGTTAATCTGTACAGAAAACTCGCCTTTCCATTTATTACTGCTGTTCTGTCCCTTGTTGCAATGCCTATAGGCCTGTGGGAGAAGATAAATGGCATCCCCCTTTCCATTACCATTGGCATTGCAGCCTGTTTTCTGCTCTATCTTGTTATGGGTTTTGCAAGGGCTATTGGGCTGGCAGGGATATTGCCCCCATTTTTATCAGCATGGGCAGCAAATATCCTTTTTACAATGGCAGGAATAAATCTGATAATGTACATCAAAAAATAGACACTTTTTACCTTTTTTCTGATACATATTATCCTTTATTACATGGACCATAATCCCGAAAGGGTTTTTATATTTTAAGGAGTATCATTATAATTATGCTTGACAGATTACTTGGCAAAGAGATTGCTCGATATGTTAGAAGATATAAATTACTTATTTTTTGCGCTATTCTGCCTGCATGTGTTGCCGCTGTATTGGCTTCTGCGCCCGCAGAGATGCTCCCCTCTTTTATAGATAATATGACCAAGGATATGTCTAAGGATATGTCCCAAGATATCTCCAGGAATAATGAGCCTGTTCCATTTACAATTAAACTGCCGGTATGGGATAAAGATTCATCATTCCCAATAAAACTTGTTAAGGTCGAGATTATTGAAGGAAAAACAACTAATTCACTCCTGATCCTTCTTTCTTTTCTCATTTTCATTTCTGTTATTATCAGATCATTTACCCTGTACCTGAGTGAACTATTAGCAGCAGCCTTCACCAACAGGGCAATAAATGATATCAGGATAGATCTCTACAGGAAATTTACCAGACTTCACCTGGGTTTTTATCATGAATACAAGATTGGTGAACTGATCTCAAGGTCAACAGCAGATCTGACCCTTATGCAGGCATCCATATCAAATATCATCATCGGTCTTGTTCAGCACCCTCTGACTGCAATGTTTTTATTAATTTCCGCATTAAAATTGAACTACAAACTGACTCTTATAGTAATGATTGTCACCCCTGTGATAATCGGGGTAACCCGATTATTCGGAGTCAAGGTAAAAAAACATTCTGCCAGGGTTCAGGATGCAACAGCGCAGGTCACATCAGCCTATCAGGAAACACTGCTTTGCCTGAAGGTGGTTCAGGGTTTCTGTTCGCTTGAAAACCATGCAGCCAAATTTAAAAAATTGACAGATTTCTTATATAAAAAAACCATGCACTGGAACCGCTGGGTAAGGGGGATAGGCCCCATTATGGACGCCATCGCCTTCACAGCATTGCCTGTAATACTGATCCTAGGCAAGATTTATTACAATGTTACCCTTGGTGAACTGGTAGCGCTTTTTTATGCCCTGTCAAGAGCATACTCACCTGTAAAAAACCTTTCCAAGGTCAGCAATGATATCAAAACCCTGCAGGGGGCAACTGAAAGGGTATTTGGCATCATCAATACAAGGCCGGATATTACAGAAAAGGAAAATGCCGTTATACTGCCAAAACATAAGAGCTCCATTGAATTCAGGGATGTCTGCTTTTCATATAAAAACAGTAAGCCAATACTTAAAAATGTATCATTCAGGGTGAACGCAGGTGAAATGATAGCCTTTGTGGGGTCAACAGGGGCGGGTAAAAGCACATTAATAGACCTTGTCCCCCGTTTCTATGATGTGCAGGAGGGTCAGATACTGATTGACGGCATAGATATAAGGGATGTTACCCTGGAATCACTAAGAAAACAGATAGGGATAGTAAGCCAGGAGGTACTGCTCTTTCATGACACCATTATTAATAACATCAACTGCACAGGCTCATCTGTTGATATGGACAGTATAATAGCCGCTGCAAGAGCTGCCCATGCCCACGATTTTATTATGGATCAGCCTAACCAGTATAATACTGTTGTAGGGGACAGGGGCTCGCTCCTTTCAGGAGGCCAGAAACAGCGCATATCCATTGCCAGGGCAATACTTATAAATCCCTCCATATTGCTGCTGGATGAAGTAGCTTCTGCACTTGACGCAGAGAGTGAAGAACTTATACAGAAATCCATAGAATCGCTGAAGGGCAAGTGCACGATCTTTGCTGTTGCCCACAGATTAAGCACAATACGGAATGCAGACAGGATATTTGTGCTTGAAAATGGAGAGATAGTCGAGTCAGGCACTCACAGGGAACTGATGAATAAAAACGGCAGGTTCAGGCAGCTTTATGATATGCAGTTTCATGCCTGATAAGTGGCCCGGCAGGGCCTCCATGCATTTTTTATCTCTTTACTATAGAAAAACTGAGGTCTGAGATGCCATAAACCCGTATCCTTTTATTTTTTGATTTATCACCCGATATTATCTCAATATCTTTCTTGGGGATTTTCAGCTCCTTTGAAATCAATTCGATAACAGCCCTGTTGGCCATGCCCTCAACAGGCGGCGAAGTCACCCTGATCTTGACAATTCCTCCTTCCATACCTGCGATCTCATTTTTTGAGGATCTCGGGATTATCCTTGATACAATATCAGTATAGGTTCTATCTGGCTCTTTTTTCTTCATCACCATTACTCTATAAAAGATCAGTCTCATATTCAGGTTGAATAATTAATTGGTGTAGTATAGATTACAGCCAGATAAAATACCAAGAGGAATTTAGATGTTTTTATTCAAGGCTGTTATTGATATATTCATAGTTATTGTACTTATCAGGCTCCTTATCAGGCCTGTTGAAGCCAATTTTAACAGTATTTATAACCTCATATTCAGGATCACTGACCCTCTATAAAAACCATTTAAAACCATTGTCAGAAATGAGTTTTATTGTGTGGTTCTGGGAGTCATCTCTCTTGTTGTCATACGGGGGCTGCTCTATTTTTCAACCGGACGTATCTCCCTTATATCCGGGACAGGGATAAGCCTATTGAATCTATTCCAGCTTCTCTTCCAGTTTTATATGGTGGTGTGGTTCATAGCCATTCTTACAGGGGATAGGGTCAATACCCCAGTAATCGGTATGCTGCAAAGGGCATTTCTGCCTCTGGGTTCTCTGGCCGCAAGGCTTAATATACAGAGAAAATCATTCTCTTTGTTTTCATTTATAGCCATTTTTATTATTTACAGCCTTATATCATATCTGCTAAACAATTTAATCTCACCAAAACCGTTTGGGTTTTTATTCTATATATACTATGGCGTAGCAGAGGGGTTGGTGCTGATAATAGAGCTCTTCCCTGGTTTTTTCTCCCTTGTAATACTCGTTAGCGTTTTGCTGTCATGGGTAAGCCCATCACCTTATAACCCAGTTGTACAGACCATCTATGGGATCAGTGAGCCTCTCCTTGCGCCTTTTCGAAGGATCATCCCGTTAATTGCAGGGCTTGATTTATCACCGCTTGTGGCCCTCTTTTGTTTTCAGATTTTAGGAGGGGTGTTGAGGCAGGCTATCCAAACTGCTGTGACTAAGCTTATATAAAAAAAGAGCAGGCCATAAGCCGGGTTCTGTTTTCAGGGAGATATCCCTGAACGATGACCATTCATCTAGCCCTGATGTTACCATCAGGGTCAAGCGACCTACCCGGAGAATCGGGCGGACCACCCTCATGCTCCTCCTTATTTGGTCTTGCTCCGGATGGGGTTTGCCAAGCTCCTGACGTCACCGCCAGGACTGGTGAGCTCTTACCTCACCTTTTCACCCTTACCATAACCCCCGGCCAATTCCGGAAGTAAGGCGGTATGCTTTCTGTTGCACTTTCCTTCCCGTCACCGGGACTGGACGTTATCCAGCATCCTGTCCTGCGGAGCCCGGACTTTCCTCCCCTTTGCTTTTAAGGCAAAGCAGCGGTCATCCGGCCTGCTCTAATACACTTTTCTTCTAAACGATAGGGCTATTCAACAGGTTTGTAAAAAACTCATCTTCCCCCCAGTAAATAAGCCTGTTGCAGTGTGGGCAGGACATCATCTCACTGCATCTCTGAAGTTCATTAAACTTCTGCGGTGGTATCTCAAGATGGCATGCCTGACATATGCCTCCAACTACAGCGCTTATAGCAACTCCTGCCCTTCTGGCCCTCAACAGATCATATGTCTTAAGCATTTTGCTGTCAACCGCACAATTATACTCAGCCCTTTGCTTCATCAATACTTCAGCCTCTTCATTAAGCTCAAGAAGTTCCTCTTCAATCTCCTTTTTTTCCAGATCAAATTCCTTCCTGAGATTTTCCTTCTCAACCTTAATCTCCATGCACTCCTTTTTCAGCTGTTCAATGGTCTCCATGACCTGAAGCAGTATGTCTTCCTGCCTTAATCTTTCCTTCTCTATATCTTCAATCTCTTTAAGCGCAGCCGTATATTCCTTGTTTGACTTTATGTTATTCAGTTTTTCCTGACCTTTCTGTGCCCTGCTTTCTATAACCTGAATCTCCTTTTCAACAGCCCTTTTTTCCTTTTCAAGCGAGTCAAGTTTCTCAAGTCTGGAATTGAAGATCCTGTTTTTTCCCTCAAATGACTCTTCCAGTCGTTTTATCCTTTCAGGAATGGAATCCCGCTTTGTCTGGTTTGTTTTTATCCTGTTATCGCACGTCTGAAGCAGGATCAAATTTTTCAGATGGTTTTTCAATTCTCTTCCCCCTTATGATAATATTATTACAATATTCTGACAGGGTCAGCCTCATCAATAAAAAGCTCAATCATGATATCAATGCCCTGTGTTTTAGACTTTTCCCTGATTTGTTCAATAAAACCTGTCAATGCAACCCTTTCTGTATAAAAATGGCCTGCATCAATTACATTGATGCCCAGGGCTCTCGCATTAAGGGCATCATGATGACCTATGTCTCCTGTTACAATAAGGTCAGCCCCCCTTTTTCTGGCTTTGCCTATATAATCCCTCCCTGATCCTCCGACAGAGGCCACACATCTGACTCTTGAATCATCTGAGCCTATTACCCTTACTGTTTTGGTATTAAGAGATTCCTTTATCTTCATGGCATATGAAAATAAATCAACCGGTTCATCAAGATAGCCAATTATGCCAATCCCGTATCCGGTTGCACCATTATACTCCTTTGGTTCAAGTATCTCCCAGTCATCCAGACCCAGTTTTATTGCAAGAATCTGGTTGATACCCATCTTTGCATTATCAAGATTTGTGTGTGCGGCAATAACTGATATATTGCCTTTTATTGCCTCATTAATAAAGTTGCCGGGGAAAGAATTGAAATCTATATGAGATATGGAATGAAACAGCAGAGGATGATGAGTAATAATTAACTGGGCATTTACAGAAATGGCCATTTTTAATGTCTCTATTGTCGGATCAAGGGCAACCAGTATCTTATAAATTTCCATATCAGGGGAGCCAATCTGGAGGCCAGGGTTATCCCACTTCTCTGCAAGCGAGAAGGGTGCTATCCCGTCAATAATATCAATTATTTTTTTAAGGCTTGCAGCCATTTGAGTGTCCTTAATATTTTATCCATAGTGAATTCAAAAAAAAGGGCGCATCTTTAATGATGCGCCCTTTTTATAAGCTATC